>NZ_JAJLOZ010000149.1:0-1058 GCF_025548615.1 Arthrobacter sp. A2-55
ATTACCGCCGACAGATCGAGAAACAGGAAACGTTCACGTCCGATCTCCACGACGGCGCCCGGGCACGTGCGGCGCTTGATGAGGGTGGCCTCGTCCAATAACGTCCGTTTTGGAGGTCGATCAGGTCCCTTAAGGACCCGATGCGTGGAATGCGGCCGTAAACGCCTCTGATGTCAGTCGGCTTCCATGCCGAGATAGCGGTAGACGGTGGCTCGGCTGGCGCCGATGATTTTTCCGATGTCGGCTGGCTTCAACCCCTGGGTTTTCAAGTCGTGGGCCCGCTTGACGTTGGGGTGGTTAGCGGAAACTTCCCGCCGGCCTGCCTTGCGGCCGTAGGAGGCGGCGACCGCCATGCCGGCCTTGGTGCGTTCGGATAGTTGGTCGCGTTCGAGCTGGGCGAACGCGGAGATGATGGTAACCATGGCTTGGGCCATGGCCCCGCCCAGGTCACCTTCTGGGTCGGTGGCGATGCCGTCGCGCAGCGAGCGGAACTTGATGCCGCGCGCCTTGAAGTCGTCGAGGAGTTCGAGCAGGTGGCGAGTGTGGCGTCCGAGTCGATCCAGTTTCCAGACCACGACTTCATCGCCCCGGCTGAGTCGGTCCAGCATCTTGTCCAACTCAGGCCGGCTGGCCTTGGTCCCGCTGACCCCGTGGTCACGGTAGATGCGTTCACATCCTGCGGCTTCCAGTTCCCTGATCTGCAGTTCGGTGTCCTGATCCGCGGTGCTGACCCGGGCATAGCCAAGACGTGTCATGTGCACTCCTTCCGACGTCCTATCAAAGGATACTCATCCTGTGATGATGAGAATATCAGGATGAGACACATTGTTGAGACGCGCTGAAGCTTCGACACGCCACGCTCTAAAGGAAAAAGGGGGCGGCTGCCGGGTGTCCCGTCAAAGGTTCCATTGATGAGACTCTTGGCAAGTGGTTGCTGTCAGTTGGGCGCATCCTTGCCAAGAGCCGCGCGACCTCCGGGTTGTGCTGCCTTGCGCAAGAGGCGAGCGACCTCCGGGTTCATGGAGTAGCGCTCCCCGTTCCAACCCCAGATGTAGTGC
>NZ_JAJLOZ010000015.1:0-61406 GCF_025548615.1 Arthrobacter sp. A2-55
TCTAGTGAAGTGCGACACTGAACTCGCGGGTAACGGCAGGCCGCCGCCTAGAATGGTGGTGGCTTAAACCAAGGGTGTTTTGAGCCAGGAAAGGTACTAGACGTGACGCTCAACAACGTTTCACTGACCAGCGACGCCGCATTGGACACCTGGATCCAGCGCGAAACCATGGCGGAAACAATGATCCCGCTCATCGGCCGCCTCTACCGCGAAAACAACGTGATCACCAGCATTCACGGCCGATCGCTGATCAACCAGTCGGTCATCAGCCTCGTGAAGGCACACCGTTTTGCCCGGCAAATCGATGAGGTTGAGCTGCCCCTCACCGAAACCCTGCCACTCCTGGAAACCTTGGTAACCCTCCAGCTTGGTGCTGCCTCCCTGGACCTGGCCCGCCTCAACGCCGGCTTCAAGGCCTCCGGCGAAACCAACCTGGAAACGTTCCTCCGCACGGAGCTGGCCGACGTCGTCGACCGCTTCGGCGCAGACGAGCGCACCAGCACCGACGTGGTCCTGTACGGCTTCGGCCGCATCGGCCGCCTGCTGGCCCGCATCCTCATCGAGCACTCCGGTGGCGGCCACGGCCTGCGCCTGCGCGCCATCGTGGTCCGCAGGGGCGGCGACATGGACCTGACCAAGCGGGCCAGCCTGCTGCGCCGCGACTCCGTCCACGGGCCCTTCACCGGCACCATCACGGTGGATGGGGACCGCAACATCATCCAGGCCAACGGCACCTCCATCCAGGTCATTTACTCGGACAATCCGTCGACCATCGACTACACCTCCTACGGAATCCATGACGCTCTTGTCGTGGACAACACGGGCCGCTGGCGCGACGAGGAGGGCCTGTCCCAGCACCTGCAGAGCAAGGGCGTGTCCCGCGTCCTGCTGACCGCCCCGGGCAAGGGTGCGCTGAAGAACATTGTGCACGGCATCAACCACGGCACCATCCTGCCCGAAGACAAGATCGTCACAGCAGCCTCCTGCACCACCAACGCCATCACGCCCGTGCTCAAGGTCTTGAACGACAAGTACGGCATTGTCCACGGCCACGTGGAAACCGTGCACTCCTTCACCAATGACCAGAACCTCACGGACAACTTCCACAAGGGCAACCGCCGCGGCCGCTCCGCCGCGCTGAACATGGTCCTGACGGAAACGGGCGCCGCGAAGGCCGTGGCCAAGGCACTGCCCCAGCTCGAGGGCAAGCTGACAGGCAACTCCATCCGCGTCCCCACCCCCAACGTGTCCATGGCCATCCTGAACCTGACGCTGGAAAAGGGCACCACCAAGGATGAAGTCAACACCTACCTGCGCGACATTTCGCTGAATTCGGGCCTGCGCAAGCAGATCGACTTCATCGATTCCCCCGAAGTGGTCTCCACCGACTTTGTGGGATCCCGCCGCGCCGGCATCGTGGACGGGCTCGCCACGATCAGCACAGACAAGAACCTGGTGCTCTACGTCTGGTACGACAACGAATTCGGCTACAGCTGCCAGGTGGTGCGCGTCATGGAGGAAATGGCCGGCGTCCACCCGCGCCAGTTCCCCGCCGTCGACGGCGCTGCGGCACCCGTCGCCGTCCCGGCCCGCGCACTGGTGTAGCGTCAGGCACCCAGGGTGCGCGGCCGCCGTCGTTCCTTCACGGACGACGGCGGCCGCGCACCTTTTGCTTTTGGCCCGCCCCTTTCGCCTGTAGCGTCTCCAGGCCTCCCCAGGCTCGCTGCGCTCGCTCGGGGCCCCTCGGCCTGTAGCGTCTCCAGGCCTCCCCAGGCTCGCTGCGCTCGCCCGGGGCCCCTCGGCCTGTAGCGTCTCCAGGCCTCCCCAGGCTCGCTGCGCTCGCCCGGGGCCCCTCGGCCTGTAGACTTAGCCCTTGGATAGGGCAGCTGGGCAACCGCGCGCCGCGCAAGCGGCTCGAGGAACGTCCGGGCTCCGCAGGACAGGGTGGTGGGTAACGCCCACTCGGGGTGACCCGCAGGAAAGTGCCACAGAAAACAGACCGCCCGCACGGCCCCGGCCGGCGCGGGTAAGGGTGAAACGGTGGTGTAAGAGACCACCAGTTCCCCAGGCGACTGGGGAAGCTAGGTAAACCCCACCCGGAGCAAGGCCAGACAGGGCATGGTTGAGGGCTGTCCGCCCGAGTGCCTGGGTAGGCTGCTAGAGGGCGCCGGCAACGGCGTTCGTAGATGGATGGTTGCCTCTCCGCCGCGGGAAACTGCGTCGGATGACAAAACCCGGCGTACAGGCTGCCCTATCCTTTCACATTGCGCAACGCCTGGAGGTGGCGCGGGCGCGCGGTGCGTAGACTTGCGGGCATGCTGATACGACAGGCAAACGCCGCCGACTGGCCCGGAATCTGGGCCGCCATGGAGCCCACCATCCGCGCCGGGGAGACATACACCTACCCGGTCGATTCCACCGAGGCCGCCATGCACGCCGCCTGGCTCCCCGCCCCTGAACAAGCCCCTGCCATGCACGACGCCGGCGCCCCCGCGCGCGTGAGCCGCACCTTCGTGGTCACGGAGGAAACAGGGGGTGGCGCCCCTCCCATGGTGGTGGCCACGGCCCAACTGCACCCCAATTTTCCCGGTGCCGGCAGCCACATCGCCAATGCCGGGTTCATGGTCCACCCCGACCACGAAGGCAAGGGCTACGGCCGCCTGCTGGCCCACCACGTGCTGGATGCCGCCCGTGCAGACGGCTACCGCGGCATGCAGTTCAACGCGGTGGTGGAGTCCAACACCGGGGCCGTGTACCTGTGGGAGTCGCTGGGCTTCGACATCATGACGACCATTCCCGGCGCCTTCGACCACCCGTCGCTGGGGCCCGTGGGGCTGCACATCATGTTCAAGTTCCTGGCCGGCTGACTGTTTCCCTCCGGGCCTGCGATGCGGCGCGGGTTGTGGATGACTCGGGGTGTGGATAACTTCCTGCACAGGCCCGGCATGGCGCCTAGACTCGTACGATCAACGAAATTTTGCCGCGCCGTCCTGGCCCCGCCGTCGGACGGAGGGACGGTGAAGCCGGACAGGGATGGGGTGAGGACGGCGGATGTCCAGGCATGCGGTGCAGCTTCCCCCGCCCACCCGCGGCTGGCGGCGCGGCCCGCAGCGGGGCCCGCGGCGTAGCCGGCAGCGCGGCCCGCAGCGCGGGATGGCCGGGCGGCAACGCAGACCAGCCAGCCAGGCGGCGCGGCTGATGCAGGCAGCCTCTGCACTGGCCGTGCTCCTGCTCGTCATGGTGGCCGGTTGGCTGCACGCCAGCGGGCGGTGGCCGTTCGAGCCCAACCCGGGGCCGCCGCCCGTGTTCACCACTCCGCCGCCGGGACTGGGACGGCCCGTGGTCTACGTGGGGCCCGCCACCGCCCTGGCCACCCTGGAAACCCTGCCGGTGAGGGGCAGGGCTCCCAAGACGGGTTATGACCGCAGCGCTTTTGGCCAGGCGTGGCTGGACGCCGACGCCAACGGCTGTGACACCCGCAACGACATCCTGCGCCGGGACCTGGACAAGGCCGTCCTTGTGGCCGCCACGCCGTGCCAGGTGGCGTCTGGCACGCTCAAGGACCCATATACGGGCTCCGACATCCATTTCACGCGGGGCGCGGACACCAGCGGAGCTGTGCAGATAGACCACGTGGTGGCGCTGGGCAACGCCTGGCAGACGGGGGCCCAGCAGCTCACGGACGTCCAGCGCCAGAGCCTGGCCAATGAACCCTTGAACCTGCTGGCCGTCGATGGCCCGGCCAACCAGGAAAAGTCCGACGGCGACGCCGCCACCTGGCTGCCCCCGAACAAGCGATTCCGGTGCCAGTACGTGGCCCGGCAAGTGTCAGTCAAGGCAGCCTACCGGCTGTGGGTCACTCCCGCGGAAAAGGCTGCCATGGCCCGCGTGCTCGGCACTTGTCCGGGCGAAAAGACGCTTCCATCGGGCTTCAAGGGCGGCCCGTAGCGGTCCCCGGGGGACACACCCATTGAAACATTTACGGCGGTGATGGCCAGCCGCCGGAATCGGTGCGATGATGCCGGTATGAGCGAATCAGACTTCACCAACCCGATGCAGCTGGCCCACGACAACCTGGAGGAGGCCAACCGTCAATTGGCCCAGGCCACGGCGGATTTCAACGCCGGCGCCATCACCCAGGAACGCCTGGACCAGATCCACGAACTGCGCGACACCGCCGCCGCAGACGTCAACCGCGTGGCCAAGGAAAACTAGGCACCGGCACCGCAGCCGGGGCCTACTCCCGGGTGGTGCCGATTTCCGCCAGCGCCAGGTCCGGGTAGTTCTTTTCCACGCGGCGCATGGCCCAGATGTCGTTGAACAGTGCCAAATACTCCCCGTCGCTGCGCTCAAGCACCTCAGCGCCATGGACGGAGCCCAGCGTGGCTGTTGCGTCCGGCGTCGTCAGCCTGGCCAGGGAATAGGGGAGGCGCTCCAGGCGCATGGGGGCGTTGAAGTCGTGGTGCATGCGGTCCTCGACCACCTCAAACTGCATGGGCCCGACGGCGGCGAGCACGGGGGCCTGGTCGCCGCGCAGGTCCGATCGCAGCACCTGGATCACGCCCTCGTGCTCCAGCTGCTCAATGCCGCGGCGGAACTGCTTGTACTTGCTGGGATCCTTGGAGCGGGCCACCTGGAAGTGCTCTGGGGCAAAGAGCGGGATGGCCGGGTACTCCACCGGCTCCTCCACGTACAGGCTGTCGCCCACCCGCAGGGCCGAGGCATTGACCAGCCCCACGACGTCGCCCGGGAACGCTGTGTCGATCACCTCTCGTTCCCGCCCAAAAACCTGCTGGGCGTACTTGGTGGCGAAGGACTTGCCGGTGCGGCCCTGGGTCACCACCATGCCGCGCTCGAACTTGCCGGAGCAGACCCGGATGAATGCCACGTGGTCGCGGTGGGCCTGGTTCATGCCTGCCTGGACCTTGAACACGAAACCGGAAAATGGCGCCTCCACAGCCCGCGTGCCGCCGGAGACATCGGGGCGCGGAGCTGCCGGGGGAGCGTAGTCCACCAAGGTGTCCAGGATCTGCTTCACGCCAAAGTTCAGCGCTGCCGAGGAAAACAGCAGCGGCGTGGCCGCACCCGAGTAGAACGCCTCCAAGTCCAGGGGGGAATCGGAATCGACCACCAGCGACGCCTCCTCGATGGAATCCTGCCAGGCGTCGCCCTCGGAATCGGCGGCTTGTTCCGGTGTCAGGTACTGGGTCAGTGCAATGTGGGCGCCGGAACTGTTGCGCGCAAACTTGGCGAACTCGTTGCGCTGGATGTCCCACACGCCGCGGAAGTCGCCGGCGATGCCAATGGCCCAGGTCAGCGGCATGGGGGTGAGCCCGGTGCGCTCGGTGATTTCGTCCATCAGCTCCAGGGGGTCCAGGCCGGGGCGGTCCCACTTGTTGATGACGGTGATGATGGGCAGCTTGCGCTGGCGGCACACCTCAAACAGCTTCATGGTCTGCGTTTCCAGCCCCTTGCCCGCGTCCACCAGCATGACGGCGCAGTCGACGGCGGCCAGCACACGGTAGGTGTCCTCGGAGAAGTCGGCGTGGCCGGGCGTGTCCAGGAGGTTGATGACGGTGTCCCGGTAGGAGAACTGGAGGGCTGCCGAGCTGATGGAGATGCCGCGGTCCTTTTCCATCTGCTGCCAGTCGGAGACGGTGTCCTTGCGGTTTGACTTGCCGTTGGTCGCACCCGCCGTGCCAATGACCTTCGCGTGCAGTGCCAGCGCCTCGGTGAGCGTGGACTTGCCGGCATCCGGGTGGGAGATGACGGCAAAGGTGCGGCGGCGGCCCGCCTGGCCGGTGATTTCAGTGGCGAGGGCGGGGGTGGGGGCCGGTAGGGACACAGGACTACTTTCTGGCGGAAAAGGAAATTCGTGGCAGGCATGCCGGAAGCCGGGGCAAAATGCCAACTCCCAAGTTTACCGCAGGGCTAGTGGGGCAGGGGCATGTACCCGAAACCGAGCTGCCACGTGCCGCCCGCGTCGATGCGGTCCAGCACCACCTGTTGCAGCGCAGTGGTGCGCGGCAGCGCAGCAAGGTTCTCCATGCTGCGCGTTCGGAACGTGAAGTAGACGGCGTCGGTGGGTTCATCGCGCGGGGTGCCGTAAGGGGTGAAGAGCCCGGCAAAACGGGCAATGTTCGACTCGGGGGCCAGGTGCGCCGCCAGGTACGGGTCCAGCAGCCAGGATTCGCAGTTGGCCACGGCAACTGGCCGGTCCGGAAAGTGCGTGGCAAGGAACGGTCCGGCCGCGGCCAGGCTCCCGGCAACCACCTGCACGCCCAGCCCGCCGTCCTCGGGGATGTGGATCCCCGCGACCCACTCCCCGGGAGCCACGCCGGGAATGCCGGCGGCGGGCTGGTGGAGCAGGAACTGCAGCCGGCCCAGCTGGAAAATCCGGCCGGCGAAATGGTGGGTGAGCCACTTGTACGTGTCCATGCCGAAGTGGCCGTGTACGCGGCGGTTGATGGCCAGGTTGCGGCCAAAGTCGGCCAGGGTGTCCCGCGTGACGGCGTCGGGAATGTCCCGCTCCGCGTGCCAGTGCTGCAGGGCCGGGACAAAACGGAGCATGGCCTCCAGCCATGGGCCCTCCGCCGTCGGCAGGCCGCCGGAAGGCTCAGCTGCCGGCACCGGTGCGCCCAGTTGGGAGTCCAGGTAGTCAAGAACGACGGCGGCCTCCGGGCTGATGTCCCCCTCAAGCAGGGCCAGGCACCCGGCCCGGTCCTCCGCCGCAACCCCCAGATAGTCGAAGGTCAGCTCGGTGGACAGTGCGGTGTGCGGCATCATTCCCCCAGCCTACCGAAAGTCAGTGGCCGAAGGGGTCCGGGTCCACGCCGGGCATCCAGCTCAGGCCCGGCACGCCCCAGCCGCGTTCCTTGCGGGCCCGCTTGGCCTTGCGGGCGTAGTGGTCATTGAGCCGGTCCACGTACAGCTTGCCGTCCAGGTGGTCGTATTCGTGCTGCATGCAGCGGGCAAACCAGCCCGTGGCCTCAAAATCGAGGGGGCCGCCGTCGGCGTCAAAGCCGCGCACCCGCACCCACTCGGCCCGCTTGAGCGGGAAGTCGATGCCAGGGACGGAAAGGCAGCCTTCCAGCTCCTCGTCGGGGTCCGGGCTCTTCCCGGAAATTTTGCCCAGCGTGAGCGTGGGGTTCACCAGCACGCCGCGGCCGGGGACGCCGTCGTCGTTTTCCATCTGGTACGTGAAGATGCGCAGCCCCACGCCGATTTGGGGTGCGGCCAGCCCCACGCCGTGGGCGGCGTCCATGGTCTCGAACATGTCAGCCACGAGGGTTTTGAGGGCGCCGTCGAACGCCTGGACCGGCTCGGCGCGGCGGTGCAGCACCGGTTCGCCCAGGATGGTCACGGGGAGGATGGTCATGGCGGGTCCTTTCCAGGGGTGGCTCCCCGGGCGGCGGGGGAATGAAAAACACCCCGATCAAGTGACCGGGGTGTTCCGTGTTCGCAAGGAACACCATGGGGTGAGATACGGGGGTTGAACCCGCGACCTCCTGGACCACAACCAGGCGCTCTGCCAACTGAGCTAATCCCACCATGAGCCGCCGTCGTGCAGGCACACACCTGAAGTGCATCCTGCGCTTTGGGCAACGACGACTAGTCTACCCGGTCTTCCCGGTGGTCATGACCAAAACCGTGGGATTGGGCAAAAATGTGGTCCAGATCGCATTTTTGCCCAGCGGCAACCGCGCAGCCACGCGGATTCCGGTGCTAAAACTTGGCGGCAATCTTCTTCGCGGTGTCCGAATCCGGCCCGGGTGCGGGCACAAAAACGGCCTCCCGGTAGTACTTGAGCTCGTTGATGCTGTCCTTGATGTCGCCCAGCGCGCGGTGCCCGCCGGTCTTGGCGGGGGACTGGAAATAGGCTCGGGCGTACCAGCGCCGGGCCAGTTCCTTGATGGTTGAGACGTCAATGACCCGGTAGTGCAGGTGCTCCACCAGTTCGGGCATGTCGCGGGCCAGGAACACCTTGTCCGTGCCGATCGAGTTGCCGGCCAGGGGAGCCTTGTTGGGCACCGGCACGTGCTCCTTGATGTAGGCCAGCACCTGGGCCTGGGCATCCTCCATGGTGGTGCCGGCGTCGAGCTCGTCAATCAGCTTCGAGGTGGTGTGCATGTTCCGCACGAAGTCGCCCATCTGGGCCAGGGCCTCCGCCGACGGCTTGATGACCACATCCACGCCGTCGCCCAGAATGTTCAGCTCGGAGTCCGTCACGAGCGCCGCCACCTCGATCAGGGCGTCATTGACGGCATCCAAGCCTGTCATCTCACAGTCAATCCACACAATGCGTTCATTTGTAATAGGCACCCGTCCAATGTACCGCGAACCCGCATGCGCCCCGGCAGCGCTGGTAAAATCGCAGGGCCACCATCCGCGTGGCAGCCACGCATGTTTTCCAAGGAGACCCCATCAGTACCACGCCGGCCGGAGACTTCCGTTGAGCGCGGCACCGCGCGCTGCCGGTTCCGTGGAGACGGGCGGGATCCGCCCGTGGGTTGCGTTGCTGGAAGGGTTCGCCGGCTCCCTGCTGGTCCTGGCGGGCTCCGTGGGTGTCGGGTGGATTGCCAACGGTTCGCCCATGATCCGAAACCCAATCGTCATAGCCATGCGGACCGACGGTACGGCCGTGCTGGCCTCCACCATCATGCTCACGCTCGGCGCCATGGTGCTGTTGCGTTCGTGGCTGCGGCTGGGCCAGCGCCTGCACGGCTGGGGCCCCGGCTCACTGCGCCACGTGGTCCGCGCGGTCGTGGCCTGGGGTGCCCCTTTGCTGGTGGCCGTCCCCATCTTTTCCCGCGACGTGTATGCGTACACCGGGCAGGGGCGGCTCATGGCGGAGGGCCTGAACCCGTACACCACGGGCATTTCGGCGCTGAGCAACTGGTTCATGCTGGGCACGGACCCGTCCTGGGCCGAGAACCGCACACCGTATGGCCCGCTGTTCCTTTGGCTGAGCCGGTGGGTGGTGGCCGTCACGGGGGCCCAGCCCGATGTGTCCGTGCTGTTGTTCCGCGTGCTGGCCTGCATCGGGGTGGCCCTGTGCGTGTACTTTGTGCCCAAGCTGGCGCAGCTGCACGGCATCAACGGCGCCCGGGCGTTGTGGCTGACGGCTGCCAACCCGCTGTTCCTCATTTCCTTCGTGGCCAGCGCCCACAACGACGCCCTCATGGTGGGGCTGGCCGTGGCCGGCATCTACTACGCCGCCGTGAGGAAGCCGCTGCTCGGAATTGTGTTGGTGACGGCGTCCATTGCGGTCAAGCCGATCACCATTGTCCTGCTGCCGTTCATCGGACTTCTCTGGGCCGGCTCCGCCGCGGGCTGGAAGCGGAAGCTCGCGTGCTGGGCCGGGACGGCAGCCCTGTCCGCGGCCCTGCTGTTCCTGGCCGGACTGCCGCACGGCCTGGGCTTCGGCTGGACGTGGGCGCTGTTGGACACCACGCCCGGGTACACGGGCTATTCGCCGTCGGGATTTGGCGGCCAAATGGTGGAACTGGCAGGCAACGCCCTGGGCCTGGACGGGGGAGCCATGGGGGACGGCTTCCGGAAGCTGCTGACCCTGGCCAGCATGGCTTTGGCAGCCTGGCTGGTGCTCTTCGGCAACCCCAAGCGGGTGGTGCGGCGCCTGGCGTACGCTTTCGCCGCCGTCGTTCTTCTGGCCCCCATCATCCAGCCGTGGTACGTGCTGTGGTTCCTGCCGTTCCTGGCCGCGACGGGCATTCGGAACAACTGGCAGGTCAAGGTGCTCTATGTGGTGGTGGGGTTCTTTGTGGTGTTTGGCGCCCAGGACCAGGTTTTTGTGTGGAACTTCGTGGTGCTGCCCGTCTCCGCCCACGCGTTGTCGTACTGGGTGGCCCTGGCGGCCGTGGCCTACCTGCTGCTGCTCGACGTCCACACGCGCAGGCTCGTGTTCAACCGCCCGCCCGTCGCCGTCCCGCCGAAATAGCGGATCCGCACCGCCCTTCCGCCGAGTTAGCGGATCCGCACCGCCCTCTTGCCGAGATAGCGGATCCGCGTCGAGATGGGCCAAATATTTGGCGGGGTTTCGGCGCTTATCCGCTACCTCGGCGCGTTCGGCGGTCACTTCATGCCGCCCTTGCGCAGCGCGGCCAGCAGGCGGCTTTTGAAGACGCGTTCGTTGAACAGATCGTTCCAACCGATTCGGATGACTGTCCACCCCTGCTCGATCAGGACGTTTTCCCGGCGCCGCTCCTCGCGAAGGACCTCCGGTGTGGGCCTGTAGTTGAAGTACTTTCCCTCGCCGTCGAATTCGAGGATGACCTTGTATTGCGGCCAGGCAAAGTCGGCGCGGTAGCCACCCAGGCGGGTGGCTAGCGGGAATTGCAACACCGGAGGTTCAATGTTGCAGGTGGCGATCAAGTCCCGAGTCAGGGATTCGCCGGCGGATTCTGAACTGGCGCCGGCGAAATC
The DNA here is from genome assembly GCF_025548615.1 of Arthrobacter sp. A2-55. Taxonomy (NCBI): domain Bacteria; kingdom Bacillati; phylum Actinomycetota; class Actinomycetes; order Micrococcales; family Micrococcaceae; genus Arthrobacter; species Arthrobacter sp. A2-55. The sequence goes on from NZ_JAJLOZ010000015.1 coordinate 10,444, forward strand.
CAGTGCGGCCCGGAAGATCCGGATGCCGCGGTGGCCGTCAAAGGCGGCCGCCTCGCGTTGCAGCACCGCCCGCGGAATTCCGGTGCGCAAGGCATGGTCCATGAGGATCAGGGCCTGCTTGTAGTTCATGGTCAGCGCACAATCCACCGAGGTGCGCACCACATTCGTCAGCGTGACCCCGTCGATTTGCGTGCACTCTGAGTCCAGCAGCGGGCGGCAGTGGATCCTGACGTCGGGTGCCCGCCCCACGGTTGATTGCTGGGCCGGGAGTGTCAGGTGGATGAATTTGTCTGCCCGCCACAGTGGCAGCCCGTGAAGCCGCGCCGCCGATGCATGGCTGTAAACGGACCGTGCCCAGGAAGACGATACCGCGGCGTGGGCGTGCAGCAGGATCGCCAGCCGGTCCTGGCCGCGGGGATCGAATTTGTCCCAGTATTCTGCCCGGACATAGCAGCCGTGGCGGGCCCTGATGAGGACGCGTGCGCGCACCAACGCGGCTATGGAGGCTGCGTTAAGGCCCATTTCATTGAGTTGGCGGGTCCGCCAGGCGTGTTTGTTGCCCGGCAGGCTGTCGGCTGGCAGCGTTGCTGTGGGCGGGCCCGCACTGTCACGGTTGCTGTGGGCTGTGCTGTGGCCGGTGCTCTGGCCGGCGGCCGGCACCAGCCGCACAGTTCGGGCGCCGTCAGCTGGCGGAGGTGGTGTGTCGGAGTAGTTTGGCTTTGGCGAGGAGTTCATGGATCCAGCCTGACGGGACGCGCAAAGCCGCAACAGCCCCAAACGGTGATCTGTGGATAACGTGCGGCTGCCGCCCATTGGCCGAGGCAACTTTTCCCGAAATAGCGGGTCCGCGTCGAGACTCGCCGAGATGTGGGCTGGTCTCGTGGCGGACCCGCTATCTCGGCGCCGGGGAGGTGGCGGGATGGCGCGGGGGAGGCGTAGGGGAGGCGTGCGCGGGGAGGCGTGTGAGAGGTGTGGGGGAGGTGTGCCGGATGTGGCGGACCCGCTACTTCGGCGCGGGGGACGGCGCGGGGGCGCTGGAGGGTTTCCGGCCCAACTCCGCCGTCCGCCGCACGGACCACACCAGCAGCGTCACCAGCAGCACGTTGCGGATGGTGAGCACGGCCGCCATGATCGGGTTCGCGTGGATGAGGGGGGTGTAAAACAGCGGGTAGATCACAAAGGTGGTGAACGCGATTCCCATGAGCAGCGTGGCGGGGATCTTCCAGCGGTCCCAGTTGTGCGTGAGCCCGGCAATGACCACGGGTGCCAGCCAGATGATGAACTGCGGGGACCCCACCTTGTTGAACACGATGAACGCCGTGACCATCAGCAGTGACCCCTCGAGGAGGAGTTCCTCGCGTTCGGCGCCGCGGCGCAGCGCACGGATCATGATCAGGGCGCCCGCCACGGCCGCAATGATGAGCAGCGGCTGCATGAGCAGGGCGGCCAGCGGGGCGCCCGGCCCGTACACTTCCGTGGAGTTGATGGCGACGTTGTCCGCAATTTTGGACCCGCCCAGGTGCAGCACGCTCAGCCACACCCACGGGGTGGAGAACGTGGCCTCGAGCTGCATGCCGCGCTGGCCCTGGTTGACGGCAAAGTCGAGCAGGTGGGGCCCGGCGCCGGAAAGCACAGTGGCCCCTGCGACCACGGCGCTGACCACCACGCCTGCCACCAGCACCTGCAGCCGCCGCGCGCTGGCGATCAACAGGGGGGCCACGACGGCGGCCGGCCAGACCTTGATCCACGTCGCCACGGACAGCAGCACAGCCGCCACCACGGGACGGTCCGCCGCGTAGAGCAGCGCAATCAGCACAATGGACGTGGTGATGCCCTCCACGCGGGCGAAGCTCAGGTAGCCCATGAACACGGTGAAGCCCAGCCAAAACCAGGCCGGGGCGATGCCGCGGCGGGAACGGGTGCCGCGCGTCAAGTACGCCAGCCCAACGGCGTCAAGTGCGGTCAGGATCAGCGTCCAGCCGAGCAGGTACAGGTGCGGGCCAAAAATGTTGGCGGCGAAGATGGGCACCTGCGCCAGCACGGGGTACACCCACGGGCTGATGGCGCCGTGCAGCTCGGCCGGGTTGTAGCCCAGCAGCGCCCATTCGCGGTACTGCTCCGTGTCGCTGAACGTGTCGCCGTGGACGAAAAAGGAGAACATCCACGCCAGGAAGTACAGGTGGACGGCCGCGAAGCCCCACCACACGCTGGCGGGCGTGCGGAACCAGGCCAGCACGGCGGGCGGGAGCAGCCGGTTCCGAAGCGACGTGGCGCGGTCCAGGACCCGGTCGAAAAGTGGCGTGGAAATCTCAGGACTCCTTGGCACCGGCGGGGGCGCCGGCGTCGTGCTTGGAGGGAACGGCGGAAGGCCGCCGGCCCAGCTGGAACAGCCCGCGCACCGACCACACAAACAGCACCACCAGCATCAGGTTGCGCAATGTGAGCACGCCGGCCATGACGGGGTTGTTGTGCGAGAGGGCGTCATAAAACAGGGGGTAAACCACAAAGGTGAGCACGCCGATGGCAATGAGCATGGCCGCCGGCACCCGCCAGGCCTTCCAGCTGTAGGCCAGCCCGACGGCGACGGCGGGGGACAGCCACACCATGAACTGCGGGGAGCCCACCTTGTTGAACACGACAAACGCCGTGGCCAGTGCCAGCGCCCCCAGCAGGAGCAGCTCGGTGCGGTCGGCGCCGCCGTTGCGCTTGCCGGTGTGCAGGGCCCAGAAAATGAGCCCGGCCACCAGCAGTGCGGCGGCCACCAGCAGTGGCTGCATCAGCACGCTCATGACCTGGGTGCCGGGCCCGTCGACCTGCATGGAGTTGATGTCCTGGTTCATGTACATCCGCGCCCCGCCCAAACCCATCACGCTCATCCACAGCCAAGGAGTGGTAAACGTAGCCTCGAGCTGCATGCCGCGGTCGCCCTGTTGGAGCAGGAAGTTCAGCAGCTTTGGCAGCGACTGCATGGACAGTGCCAGGCCCACCACCAGCACAGTCACCAGCACGCCGGCAAGGACCACCCGCACCCGGTGTTTCACCACCGTGAAGAGGGCAAGAACGACGGCGGCCGGCCAGACTTTCATCCACGTCGCCGCGCTCAGAATGGCCGAGGCAAGGAACGGCTGGGCCACACCCAGGGACAGGGCGATGAGCACCACGGGGGCCGTAAAGCCGTCCACGCGCGCAAAACCGAGCCAGCCCAGCAGGCCGGTGAAGCTAATCCACCACAACGCCGCCGGAATGGCCTGGCGGCGCCGGCCCCAGCTGGTGAGCTTCGCCACGGCCAGGAAGTTCAGGAAGGTGATCATCAACACCCACAGGAACAGGAACGGGGCGTTGCCAAACACGTGCGCCACCGCCATGGGGAGCAGGGCCAGGATGGGATAGACCCACGGGCTGGGTCCGGTGATGCGGGTTTCGTCAAAACCCACGTCCACCCACGAGCGGTAAATGAAGGTGTCGCTGAACGCCTCGCCGCGCAGGGAAAGGATGCCGGCAAAGACCAGGAAGAACAGGTGGACGGCGGCAAAGACGCTCCACATTCCCTGGGGGGACTTCAACCAGGCGAGGGCAGGTGCCGGCAGGATTCGGTCCCGGGTGTGGGAGAGGCCGGCAAAGAATTTGTCCGTGGAGATGGTTGGGTCCTTCTCAAGCGTGGTTGGGTAGACTGCCAAGATAAGGTGCCCCTTGGCTTTACCATGTTAGCGCAGCCCGCTGTTTGCCCACGGGCCGCCCGGTGCGCGCCGGTGCCCACAGGGCAAACGGATTGTGCATGCCACTGATTGTTCAGGAGAAGAGTATTTGACCAGCCCGGAGGTTGCCGAGCTCGAGACGAGGAGTCCGGTGTCAGCCGCGGAGCCAGTGCACAGGGTGACCGCCAGGTCCGCGGTGTGGCAGGGCTTTGCCGGCTCCGTGATGTTGTTGCTCGGCTCCTTGGGCGTTGGCTGGATGGCTACGGGCAGTTCCCCCCTGATCCGCACCTGGCTGTTCATCCTGGCCAGGACCACACCGGCCGCCGTCATCACCTGTACCGTGCTGCTGTGCGTGGGCGCGCTGCTCATGCTGCGGGCTTGGCTGCGCCTGCGCCAGCACCTGGAGGGCTGGGACCCCTCGTCGCACCGGGTGCTGGTCAAGGCCCTTGCCCTGTGGACCGCCCCCATGATGGCCGCGCTGCCGCTTTTTAGCCGGGACTCCTACGCCTACATTGGCCAGGGCAGGCTCATGCAGCAGGGCCTGGATCCCTACACCAACGGCATTTCGGCGTTGAGCAACTACTACAACCTGGGGCCGGACGCGCTGTGGACCGAGGCCCCCACCCCGTACGGGCCGATCTGGCTGTGGCTGGAGCAGGCCGCCGTCGGGCTCGCCAACGGCAGCCCCGAACTGGCCCTGATACCGTTCCGCCTGGCCAGCCTGCTGGGCGTGGTGCTGCTGGCCGTCTACGTGCCGCGGCTGGCGGCGCGGCACGGCCTGAACCCGGAGCGGACCCTGTGGCTGGTGGTGCTCAACCCGGTGCTACTGATCAACTTCATCGGCAGCGTCCACAATGATTCCCTGATGCTGGGCCTGGTGGTGGCAGGCATCTACTACGCGTCCGCCAAGCATCCCGTGGTGGGAATTGTGCTGGTGACCCTGTCCATAGCCATCAAGCCCATTACGCTGATTGCGCTGCCGTTTGTGGGCCTCCTGTGGGCCGGCTCGCAGGCGGGCTGGCTGCGCAAGTTCGGGCTGTGGGCTGCCACGCTTGCCATTTCCATGGGGATCATGGCCGCCATGGGGGTGGTCAACGGGCTGGGCTTCGGCTGGCTGGCCGCCCTGAACACTCCGGGCGCCGTGTGGATCTGGTACGCCCCGGTGGGCCTATTCTCCCACACGGTGGGCTTCGTGGTGACCCTGCTGGGCGGGGGCGCGGCAGGGGGAGTGGTGACCGGCGTCATCCAGGCCGTCGGCCAGGGTGCGTCCATCCTGGCGGTGGTGGCCCTGGCACTGGTGAAGGTGCGCCCGCCGCGGGCGGATGGTTGGCGGGCGGACGCCGTGGACGACACCCGCTACAGCCGTGCCGCCATGCGCCGGATGGCCTGGGCGTTTGCGGCGGTGGTGCTGCTGGCGCCCATGATCCAGCCCTGGTACATGCTCTGGCTGCTCGCGTTTTTTGCCGTCACAGGTGTCAAGGACGGCTGGCCCCTGCGTGTGGTGTATTTCCTGTCCGTGTTCTTCACGCTGATTGCGCTGACCGACCAGCTGAGCGTGTTCCAGTGGATCCCCGTGGTGCTGGTTCGCGGCGTGGCCATTGGTGTTGGGGTGCTGGGGGCGCTGTGGATCATGCTGTGGGACAGGAAGGTCCGGGGGCTGTTCCGGCCGTCCGTGGCTGCCCGGGACGAGGAGCGCGACGCCGCGGCCGAACGGCCGGTGGCCGCCCGTCGCGGCGCCGTCAACCCAGGTGCTTGAGCGCCTCGCGCCGTGACAGCGGGCTGAGCCGGGCGCGGTACCGGCCCACGAAATCCAGCACCCAGTCCGGATCGGTTCGTGCGTATTGCCGCAGGGCCCAGCCAACCGCTTTCCGGATGAAGAACTCCGGCTCCGCCAAGTTGGGCACCAGGACATCGTGCAGCAGTTCCGTGTCCGTTGCCGACTTGGCAGGCAGCTGGGAAATGATGGCTGCCCGGCGGAACCAAAAATTCGCATGCGTGCTCCACTCCCGCAGCAGCGGGTCCATGGCTGCCCGTTCGGCCAACAGCAGCCCGGCGAGCCTGGGCGCCACTGAATCCACGTAGTCCCACCACTGCCCCTGGCCAATGACTGCCGTGTAAAACGGCAGGAAGCCCAGCTCGCCCCGGGCCATGCGCGAGTCCGTGAGCATGATGGCCGCGTAGTGCTCCTCCCGGTATTCCGCCCCGGCCCACAGCGCCTGCGCCGTGGCCAGCAGTTCGGGCGGGCCCGTGAATCCGTGCTTGCGGGCCAGGGCGCGCACGGCCTGGCGCACCACGGGGGACGGCACGCCCAGGAACGGCATCGCCGACTTCATATAGGCCGCCATGCCAGCTGCCTTCCTCGGCACGGCCAGCCCCTCAAGGGCGGGGCGCAGGGAGGCGAGGAAGGCGGTGTTTGGGGCGGCGGCGCGGTCGGTCATGGGGACAGCTTAACCGCCGCCGGCCGGGGAGCGCTCCGGCTGATGGACGACGGCGGCGCGCCGTGCCGGGCTTCCGCCGCGGGAAGGGGTCTACCATGTGTATTCCATGGAGCCCATTGGCGTGGAGTTGGTCGAGGAAGTGGTGGCGCAGCTGCGCGCAGCCGGATGCGTCTATGCCGAGGAGGAAGCCGGCATCCTCCTGGAGGCAGCAGGGGATTCCACCATCCTGGCAGGCTTGCTCCGCCGCCGTGTGGCCGGGGACCCGCTGGAGCACATTGTGGGCTGGGCCGGGTTTTGCGGGCTGCGCATCAAGGTGGCGCCGGGGGTGTTTGTGCCGCGTCGAAGGACAGAATTCCTGGTGGCACGGGCGTTGGAAGTGCTTGGGACGGCGCCGGCCGGCTGTTTCCTTGACCTGTGCTGCGGCAGCGGTGCCGTGGGCACGGCGCTGGCCGCAGCCCTGCCCGGCGTCGGCGTCCACGCCGCGGACATTGACCCCGCCGCGGCGGCCTGTGCCATGGAAAACCTTGCCCCCTACGGCGGACGCGTCCACTGCGGGGACCTGTTTTCTCCGCTTCCGGAGGACTTCCGCCATTCCTTCATGGCCATTGTCGCCAATGCCCCCTACGTGCCGGAAGACGACATTGCCTTCATGCCCCCGGAAGCCAGGCTTCATGAACCCGGGGCGGCCCTCAACGGCGGGCCGGACGGCCTGGCGCTGCACCGGCGCATCGCGGCGGAGGCTCCCGGGTGGCTGCAGCCCGGCGGCTGGCTCCTGCTGGAGACCAGTGCCAGGCAGGCCACACGGACCTTGGGGATCTTGGAACAGGGAGGCTTTTCGGCCACCGCGGCGCACAGCGGCGAGGTGGACGGCACAGTGGTGGCGGGACAGCTGCGCGGTGGTCGGGCAGCTACGCCAGCGCCTTGAGCAGCGAGTCGTAAACCCATTGCCGGTACCGCGTGCCCGACCAGCCGAAGGTGCCCCTCAAGGAGGCATAGGTGTCCGGGTGCCCGATCGTGAAGATGATGGCGGCAGCGTCGCCGTCGCCCATGCCGCCGGTCAGCCCGCCGCGCTCCCGGACGGCGGCGGCCGCCTCGCGGTAGTGCTCCATCCGCTGCCTGGCCCGGGCATCCCGCAGCTGCGCGACGGCGGGGTCGACGGCGGCCGCCTGGGCAATGGCCGTGAAAACAGCGCCGCTGCGGGGCAGCCCCTCGGCAAACCAGTCGGCCAGCACGCCCGCCAGGGCGGGGAAGTCGGCGGCCCGGGAGGTGCGTTCACGCATGAATTCGGGCACGGTTGCCGGGGCGTTGGGGCCGGCGACGGCGGCGTCCAGGACGGCCGAAAGGAGGGCAGGTTTGTTCCCGACGGAGTTGTAGATGGTCTGGACCGCCACGCCCGCGGCCGCCGCGATGGCCCCGATGGTGGTGGACACATAGCCCTGGGTGAGGAACAGTTCGCCAGCCGCCTGGACAATGTCGAGGCGGGTTTGTGCCGCCTGCAACTCGCGCCGTCCCGCGCGGCTGGATGATCCTGCTGTGCCAACCATGAATCTAGAATAGCATTCCACTCACTGGAAGCGTATTCTAATGAAATCACAGGGCCACGGAGTCGCAGGAGGCGCATCATGGCTGCACGGGACACAGGCGGGACCATTGTCATCGGGGCGGGGCAGGCGGGGCTGGCCACGGCGTTCCACCTGGCCCGGCTGGGAGTGGAATGCGAAGTGCTGGAAAGGGGCGTGCCGGGGGAATCCTGGCGGCACCGCTGGGATTCGCTGAAACTGTTCACGCCTGCCCAGCACTGCAGTCTGCCCGGCCGGCGGTTTCCGGCGCCGCGGGGGAGTTTCCCCGCCAGGGACCAGACGGTGGCATACCTGCAGGACTATGCCGCAGAACTGCCGGTCACACCGGGCGTAACGGTGACCGCCCTTCGCAGCTCGGGCAGTGGGTTTGAGCTTGACACCTCCAGGGGAACCCGGTCTGCTGCACGGGTGGTGGTTGCCACCGGCGCCACTTCCGTGCCGCGGATTCCGGAGCTGTCACGGGAGCTGGCCCCCGGCCTGTGCCAGCTCCACAGCTCGGACTACCGCAACCCCGGCTCGGTTCCCCACGGTGGCGTCCTGGTGGTGGGCAGCGGCACCTCCGGCGTGCAAATTGCCATTGAGCTGGCCGAAACGCGTGAGGTGTGGCTGGCCGGAAAGGCGCCAGTCCACGTTCCCGATCCCCTGCTTAAGTACGCTGGTGCCCTCTACTGGCAGTTCATTCACCGCGCACTGACCCGGCGTACTCCGCTGGGCAGGAAGCTGGCACCCAAGGTGGTGGCCCATGGCGCCCCGCTGATCTCGGTGTCGACGGCGGATGCCGAACACGCCGGCGTCGTTCTGCTGCCACGCTTTGAGGCCGTTACCGACCGTGGCCTGCCTTCCTTCGCGGGGCGTCCCGCCCCGGCCATCTCAACGGTTGTTTGGGCCACCGGTTTCAGGCCGGACTATGCCTGGATTGCCGGACTGGAACGCGACGGGAACGGCTGGCCGCTGACGGACAGGGGTGCTGCGGCCGGGCTGCCAGGGCTGTTCTTTGTGGGGTTGCCGTTCCAGTTTGGGCTGACGTCCCCATTGTTGGGCGGGGTGGGGCGGGACGCCAGGCATGTGGCCGGACGGGTTGCCGCTGCACAGCAGGCCGTGTGAAGTTGCCCCCGTCAGGACGATAATGGGGTCATTCCAGGCAAGTGGCATGGATGGAAGCAGGGGGCAATGGAATCCCGATTCGGCAGGGGCGCCGTGATTGTTGGGTTGCTGCCGGCCCAGGACCCGGCTGTCCTGCTGTGTGCCGCCGAACTGGCTGCGGCAACGGGGGTCCGGCTGGCCGGCGCCTATGTTGACCCGGCCAGCTACCTCATTGAGTGGGACCCGGACGGAAATGTCGACGGCAAGTCGCTGGACCCCGCCCTTGACCCGGAGGACGACGCGCTGCAGGCAGCCCATGAACTCGAGGCCTTGCTCCGCGGCGCGGCAGGTGCGTGCGGCGTGGAGTATTCCTTCCGCACACTGGGCGGTGACCCTGCCATGGCACTGGGCCGCCTGGCCGCTGCCATGTCCGCCTCGGCAATAGTTGTCGGGACGCGCAGGCCCGGCGTGGCGGCCGGCGTCAGCGAGCTCGTGGGCGGCTCCGTGGCGCGGAAACTGTTCACCACCCAGCACGTCCCCGTGGTGGTGGTGCCGCGAACCGGGGTCAAGGCGGGCCACCAGGGCTGAAGCCCGGCAAGCAGGACTGAAGCCCGGCAAGCAAAGGCCCGGTGCCGGCGTCGTTGGCAGGGGTGACGTCTGCGGCGGTCCTTTCAAAGCACGGGAATTCTGGCTAGCCTCGGGAGGGACCGACCGACACACAATGAGGAGCCATCCGTGAGCCTGCACAAGCACCACCCCCAGCATGACGCCATTGTTTTGGACCCGGCATTCGACGGCGGCGTGGGGTCCATTCCCAAGCACAGGCTGCCCCGCGGCACCCAGGATGCAGACGCCGCCCAGCGATTTGTCCGGGACGAGCTCATGCTGGACGGCAATGCCCGCCAGAACCTGGCCACCTTCGTCACCACCTGGATGGAGCCGCAGGCCGCCGCACTGATGCAGGAGTCGTTGGAAAAGAACATCATCGACAAGGACGAGTACCCGCAGTCGGCCGAGATTGAGCGGCGGTGCGTGAACATCCTGGCCAATCTGTGGAACGCGCCGGCGCCCACCGGGGGAGCGGATGCCGTGGGGTGCTCCACCACCGGCTCCTCGGAGGCCGCCATGCTGGCCGGAATGGCGCTGAAGTGGCGGTGGCGGGCGCGCCGGGAGGCCGCCGGGCTGGACACGGCGAAGCCCAACCTGGTGATGGGTGCCAATGTGCAGGTCTGCTGGGAGAAGTTCGCCCGCTACTGGGACGTGGAGGCGCGCCTGGTCCCACTTGACGGGGCGACCCACCTGACGGCCGCGCAGGCCGCCGCTGCCTGTGATGAAAACACCATCGGCGTGGTGGCCGTGCTGGGCTCCACGTTTGACGGCTCCTATGAGCCCGTTGCTGAAATGGCCGCAGCCCTGGACGAACTGCAGTCCAGGACAGGGCTGGACGTGCCGCTGCACGTGGACGCTGCATCCGGAGGCTTCGTTGCCCCGTTCCTGGACCCGGAGCTGGTGTGGGACTTCCGCCTGGATCGGGTGAAGTCCATCAACTCCTCCGGCCACAAGTACGGCCTGGTCTACCCGGGCGTGGGCTGGGTGCTGTGGCGCAGCACCGAGGACCTCCCCAAGGACCTGATCTTCAGCGTGGACTACCTGGGCGGGTCCATGCCCACCTTTGCGCTGAACTTCTCCCGTCCCGCAGCCCAGGTCATCGCGCAATATTACGTGCTGGTCCGGTACGGCTTTGACGGCTACCGGCGCATTCAGCAGCGCTCGCGCGACATTGCCGGCGCCATTGCCGACGGCGTGGGGCGGCTGGGGCCGTTCACCCTCCTCAGCCGCGGGGACGAACTGCCCGTCCTCGCCTTTAAGCTCACCGCGCCGGACGGCTGGAGCGTGTACGACCTCTCGCACGAGCTGCGCAGCTTCGGCTGGATTGTGCCTGCCTATCCCATGCCGGAGGGGATGGCGGATGTGGACGTGCTGCGGGTGGTGGTGCGCAACGGCTTCACCTTTGACCTGGCGGAGTCATTGCTGGTCGATATGGGCAAGTGCGTGGACAGGCTTTCCGGCGCCGCCAAGCGGGCTGTCGCCTTCCACCACTAAGCTGTGCGGCGCCGGCACAAAAAAGTTGTTGACAACGCTTTTCGGCGGGTTTAGCTTTAAATAATCAACCAACTGGTTGATAAACGAATTAGTTGATTATAGGCAGTGGACACATGCAGGACACCGGACCTTACGACGACCGCCTGGACAGGGCCTTCCTGGCCCTGGCCGACCCCGTCCGCCGCAGCCTGGTGGCCCGGCTTTCACGCAGTTCGGCCACGGTGAACGAGCTCGCCGAACCGTTCCAGCTGAGCAAACAGGCCATTTCCAAGCACATCCAGGTGCTGGAGAAGGCAGGCCTGATCACCAGGACCCGGGACGGCCAGCGCCGCCCGTGCCACCTGGCACCGGCCGCCCTGGAGGAGCTCACCTCCTGGATCGACGGTTATCGCCTGGCTGCGGAGGCGCGCTTCAGGGCGCTGGATGGGGTCCTGGCCGCCATGAGAACTGCCCCGCCGCCAAACAAGGAAACACGGAAAGAAGTTGGGAAAGATGACTAGCCAAAACACCCTCGTTGTCACCGCCGAGCCGGGCGTGCCCTTCGTGGACAGCTTCCGTGAGGTGGATGCCCCGGTGGCGGACGTGTTCCGCGCCTACACCGACCCGGCCCTGGTGGCCCAGTGGATGGGGCCGCGGGAACTGACCATCGAGATCATTTCCTGGGATGCGCGCATTGGCGGAACCTGGGCGTACACCCACACGGATCCAAGCGGCAACGCGTACGGGTTCCGCGGCGTCTTCCATGACGTCACCCCCAATGCAGGCATTGTGCAGACGTTTGAATACGACGGATTCCCCGGCCACGTCAGCCTGGACCGAGTGGTCTTCGAGGACCTGGGCGGGCGCACCCGAATTGTCAACCACACCACGTTCCAGACGCAGGAGGACCGCGACGGCATGGTGGCCTCCGGAATGGAGCGGGGCATGTCCGAAGGCTACGAACGCCTGGAGGAGCTTCTCACCGGCAAGTAGGGGGGCTACCCCTGGGCAACCACCGTGGCCAGTTTCGCCAGGCCCTTTTCAAAGTCGCCACCCACCAGCTTGTCCATGTTCATGAACAGCATGAAGACCTTGTTCAGCCCCTTGCTTTCCCCGTCCATGGCCCAGGTGACCCGGGTGCCGGAACCTTCCGGGGCGAAGGTGAAAGTGATGGGGTTCAGGGCCTTCATGGGCTTCGTGAACTCAAGCCGGATGGCAATGCTGGCGGGCTCCGACGCGTCGGTGATTTCCATGGTGCCGGCACCGGCCTTGCCGTTGCCCTTCCAGGCGTACTTGGCGCCCACGCCCTTGACGGGCCCGTCATAAGTGCGCGTCATCGAGGGGTCGATGGTCTCCCAGGGCGACCACTTGACCCATTCGCGGAAGCTTTCGACAAACGGGTAGATGGCCTCGGCGGGCGCCTGGATGAGTGCGCTGCGGGTGACGTTGAATGATGACATGCGCCCATACTATGCGCCGTGCGCGCTGTGCAACAGACGGCCGCCCCGCGTGCCTGAAAGCCGGCCTGCGGTGTTGCTTCGACGCCGGAAGGTGCAGGATGGGACCATGGGCTACGACGACGGCGGTGTTATGGGCGGGGATCGGGATCACCTTGGCGCCACAGCGCACCCGAACGGGCTGCGGCCGCACCCGTGGCACCGCTTTGTGGCCCTGGGGGATTCGTTCACCGAAGGCCTGGGCGATCCGGAACCAGGCAGCCCGGGCGGCTTTCGCGGCTGGGCGGACAGGGTCGCGGAGGAACTTAGTGCCAGCCGGGAAGACTTTGCCTATGCCAACCTGGCCGTTCGCGGGCTGCTGCTCCGGCAGGTGTTTGACCGCCAGCTGGCCCCCGCCATCGCCTTGCATCCCGACCTGGTTTCCATCCAGGCCGGCGGGAACGACCTCCTGCATCCCCGTGCCGACCCGGACAAGCTGGCTGACGTCGTCGAGGGTGCCGTGGTGGAGCTGCGTGCGCTCGGGGCCACCGTGCTGGTTTTCGTGGGGCCGGATTCGGGCAGGTCCACTGTCATGGGCCAGTTCCGGACCAAGATTGCCATCTTCAATGAAAATGTGCGCAGCATTGCCGAACGCCACGACGCCGTGGTCGCAGACCTCTGGGCCATGACCGAGCTCCACGATCCGCGCATGTGGAGTCCGGACCGGCTTCACCCCTCAGCCATGGGCCACCATGCCGTGGCGGCCATGGTCCTGGACACGCTTAATGTTCCCCATTCCATGGTGCCCCAGCAACCCAAGCCGCTGCCTGCGCGGAGTTGGCGGGAGGCGCGGGCCGGGGACCTGGTCTGGGCACGGGAGTACTTTGTGCCGTGGGTGCTGCAGGGCCTGAAGAACCGCTCCCACAGCGACGGCTTCCAGGCGAAGAGGCCCATGCCCGGACCAATAACGGGGCCGGCAGGCGGACCGCTCTTCGGCAACCCCGTCCCGCCCGGCCCGGAGGCCGAAAGTTAAGGCATGGTGGCGCCGTGAAAAGATTCCTGGCCCGCTGGCGGCGTGAATTGCGGGGCACCTTCAGCGCCAACTCGCCCGCCATTCCCCAATGGGAGCTGGACCTCGAGCACGGGAACGACGGCGGCTACTTCGGCCCCGACTCCGCCGCCTGGGCCGTCCACGGATCAACGGCAACCCTGGTGGCCGGCATCCAGTCCCTGCTCATCCAATCCCTCCACCCCGGAGCCATGGCCGGCGTCCACGACCACTCCGACTATGCCAGGGAACCCCTCTCCCGGCTGGCCGGGACCATCCGCTGGATTTTCACGCTGACCTACGGCGACACGGCCGCCGCGCAGGCTGCCTGCTCCCGGGTGCTCAAAATCCACCGCCACATCACCGGCAGCTACACCACGGCCGCGGCGGAGGAGGTGCAGTACAGTGCCAATGACCCTGACTTGCTGCGATGGGTGCACCTGGCATTCATCGAGGCGTTCCTTGCATCCAGCCGGTACGTGGGTGGCCCCATGCCGGGAGGGCCGGATTCCTATGTGGCCGACTGGGCAGTTGCAGGCCATCTCATGACAGTAAACAATCCGCCGCTCACGGAACGCGAACTTCACCGGCAGCTGGCGGCCTTCACCCCGGAACTGCGTTACGACCACCGCGTTGCGGACACCGTGGCCTTCCTGAGGAACCCGCCGCTGCCGCGCTCGCAGCAGATGGGCTACAGGATTCTCTTTGCCTCTGCGGTGGCGGCCATGGCTCCTGAATACCGTGCCCTGCTCCGCCTGGACACGCCCAGGGTGGGAAGGGTCCGGCTCCCGGTGAGGTCGGCTGCGAAGGTGGTGCTCGGGGTCGTGCGGTGGGGGTTGGGAACGCCCGGGCCCAGCGAACGGTCAGCCCGGGCCCGCAGGCGACGCCTGGGCCTGGACGGGACTGAAGCCAACTAGGCCACAGCGCGGCCCACGCGCCGGCCGGCTGCGGCGGGCCTATACGGCGTCGAGCTGGTGAACGTTGCGGGAGAGGTAGATGTGGTTGTCGTCCACCCTGTCAATGGCACTGAGCGGGGCGAAGCGGCTGCCGGACCACACGCCGTGGCCGGCAATTTTGACGAAGCCGGCGCGGAACAGGCGCGAGGACATTTCCTTGGGCACGCGCGGTGTGGCGCCGAAAATGGCGGTCAGAATCAGGTTGATCGGGTCCTGGGTGGAGACGCTGGCGGCTTCCTCAAAATCAGCGATTTTCGCGTTGGCCGGTTCCACATGGCTTACCTTGCCAATCTGGCGTCCCTCCGAGTCAATAACCAGCATGCCCTTGATGACGTGGTCGTAAGTGATCATTTCGACACCCTCCTTGAACTCTTAGTTGAACTATAGCTCCACGAGGGTAAAAGTCCCCTGAATGTTCATGCCAATTTTGCAACGGCGGAAAGCGGTGGACATTTCTCACAGGAGACACGCAATTTCCGTGCTGTCCGCGCCCAGCAAGGGGCAATTTACTGGAGAAGCCAGGCAAGGGCCTGACGGAATTAAGGAGTACCGGTGAGCCAAGAAGCACCAGAGAATGACGCTGCGGGCCGGGTGCCTGACGCGCACGACGGCGGCGCCCGACTATACAACCCGCCCACCCAGGCGCTGCCCAGCACCGGCCAGCCCCCGGGCGCCCAGTTCAGCGCGGCCGGCCCCGGAACGCCCCCTGTCTGGCGGGGCACCAACTCCACCATGGCTGCGCCGCTGAAGAAGAGGTGGTGGACCATCCCCAAGGTGATCATTGCCGGGGCCATCGCCGTGCTGCTGTCAGGCGGAGTGGGCGGCGCCGTCGGCTACGGCATCGGCCAGGCAAGCGTCCCGCACCACGGCTTTGGCCAATCCGGCCGGCTCCGCTACGGCCACGGCGGATTGGGCAACGGCACCATTCCCGGGCAGGGCGCCACGGGCGGAAACGGGTCCGGCAGCAATTCCGGGTCCGGCAGCAGCAACCCCTGAAACTTCCTGCGGGGCAGTGCACTGGCACTGTTCCGCAGGATGCCACCCGGCTAGCCTTGGAGAATGAAAAGTAGGGGCAAACCGCCCCCGGCCCTGGGAGGAAACCATGTTGGCAGGCAGCCGTGCATTTAGCGGATATTCGGTGGACGACGTCGGAACGGTCCGGGACTTCTATTCCCGCACCCTGGGCCTGGACGTGGGCGAGGACCACGGGATGCTCAAGCTGAACCTGGCCGGCGGAGGCCAGGTGCTTCTCTACCCCAAGGGGCCGGCCCACGTGCCGGCGACATTCACGGTGTTGAACTTTCCCGTGCCGGACGTTGATTCCGCCGTAGAGGCACTTGCCCAGGCCGGGGTGGCCTTTGAACACTATGAGGGCACGCCTGCTGAAACCGACGACAAGGGCATCTTCCGTGGCGGCGGGCCGCTGATCGCCTGGTTCAAGGACCCCGCGGGGAATGTCCTCAGCGTGGTCCAGGAATAGGGGCCGCAGGCCGGGCAGGCCTGCGGCGAGCCTGGGTCGCCACAACTTTCGTGTTTGCCAAGATGATCTGTGTGGAATACTATCTGCGTGACAGCATAGTTTCTGGGCATGGAGGCAATCATGGAAATCGGCGCCTACAGTTTTGGCGACACCCCGCTGGAGGCGGACGGTTCGCCGCGCCCCACTGCGGAGGGCATCCGCAACTTGTTTGACGCCATCGTCCATGCCGACCGGGTGGGGCTGGACTATTTTGGCGTGGGGGAGCACCACACGGTGTCCATGCCCGCATCCTCCCCGGGCGCCCTGGTGGCGGCGGCCGCCGCGGCCACCAAAAACATCACGCTGGGCAGCGCCGCAAGCATTATCAGCACTGATGACCCTGTGCGGGTCTTTCAGCAATTTTCCACGGCTGACGCCGTATCAGGCGGAGGGCGCATCGAAATCACTGCAGGTCGCGGTTCCTCGGTGGAAACCTTCCCCCTTTTCGGATACGACCTGGCAGATTATGACCAGCTGTACTCCGAAAAGCTGGCACTGCTGATGGCCATCAACAGTGCTGAAACGGAAAACATTTCGTGGAGCGGCAGCGTGCGCCCCGCCATTGACAACCTGGCCGTAGTCCCCCGCCCCCTACTGGGAAAGCTGCCGCTGTGGATTGCCACGGGAGGCAGTCCGGCGTCGTCCGCAAGGGCAGGGAGCCTGGGACTGCCGGTTTCCTACGGCATCATCGGCGGGGCACCGCACCGCTTTGCCCCGCTGGCCCGGCTTTACCGGGAGTCGGCCGCCCAGGCAGGGCATGCGGGGGACGGCATCAAGGTTTCGGTGGCGGCGCTGGGACTGGTTGCCCCCACCAAGAAGGAGGCCTTGGAGCGCTTCTACCCGGGTTGGCACAACCTCAACGTGGAGATGGGGCGCCTGCGAGGATGGCCCGCCCCGGACAGGAACGCCTACCTGGCCCAGGCCGAGGCCCCCGGCGCCTACTATGTGGGCGACCCTGATGAGGTGGCAGAGCGGATAGTCCACCTGCACGGGTACATGGGGCACATGCGGCACTTCCTGCAAGGGGACATCGGTGGGTTGCCGCACCAGCACCTCCTGGAATCAATCACGCTGCTGGCCACCGAGGTCAAGCCGCGCGTGGAGCGCCTGCTCTCGAAAAAGTAGGGTGGCGCCCGGACGTTTCAGGCTGCCCCGGACACTGCCCTTGACACTGCCCGCGGCGGTGGACAGCATTGCCTCAACAGCAATTCCACGCAGCGGGAGATGGCCATGGACCCTGACGGTGGCAACAAACTTGCCCCAGCGCTGACACACGCCCAGCTGGACGCCTTGCGGCCCCATGTGGTGGAGCTTCAGGATGGCGCCCTGGCAACCACGGCCCTGCTGAATACGACGGCGGCGGATGTTGACGCGATTTTCACCACGCACCTCCCGGCCTTTATCCAGGCACGGGGCGGCGGGCCCGTGCCTGTCATGTTTTGGGCGCACGGCGGTCTGGTGGGTGAGGGCCATGCGCTGGAGACTGCCCGCCAGCTGCTTCCCTGGTGGCTGGCCAACGGCATTTATCCTGTGTACTTTATCTGGCACACGGGCTTGTGGGCCACCCTCGGAGACCTGGTGGCCAGCCACGTCACTGGTACATCCGCGGCGCAAGCGCGCCCGGCCGGGGCCTGGACGGATTCAACGGACACGGTAATCGAGGACGCCGTGAGGGCCCTCGGCGGGCCCGCCGTGTGGGAAGCCATGAAGGAAAATGCGCGGCTGGCGTCGATCGCGGGCGGGGGAGCGGCCCTGGTGGCGCAGCGCCTGCAGGCGTTTCTTGCCGCCAAGCCGGGCGCCCTGACGCTGCACGCTGCCGGCCACAGCGCGGGGGCCCAGTTCCATTCACGCTTCATCCCCGCGGTGGTGCGTCCGGGACCGGGCTTTGACAGCTGCTCCCTGCTGGCCCCCGCCCTCACCACCGGGGAATACAAGGCAACGCTGCGGCCGCTGGTGGGGGCAGGCATCGCCTCCACCGCGGTGTTTGGCATGAAGGAAGCTGTGGCTCGCGCCGACAATTGCTTTGGACTGTACCGAAAATCACTGCTGTACCTGGTCGGCGGAGCCCTGGAACCCCATCCGGGCACTCCCATCCTGGGCCTGCAGCAGTCGTTGCTGGCAGACACGGAATTGCGTTTGCTGTTTTCGGGCTCGCACCGGGCCGCGGCGGTCTGGTCGATTGCTGACACCGGCCCCCTCCGCTCACGCAGCAGCGCCACCAGCCATGCGGCATTCCAACACGACGCCCCGACAATGGACAGCGTGGTGCGCCGCATTACCGGGCGCGACAACATCATTTCCTTCGGCGCCGCGAGCCATCCAGGTGTTCTCTCGGCGGCGGCGCGGATGGCGCGCTAACTCCGGTCCTTGAAGTTCCAGGCGGTGTCAGCCGGCGCGTTCGGGCCACAGCCCGGGCAGCATGGGCGTGTCGCCAAACAGTTCGGAGGCGTCATCCGGGACGGCAGGCAGGACAAAATTCTCCACGGGCGGCTCGCCCATCTCGATGAGCAGCTCGTCGATGGAGGTCTGCCCCTCGATCTCCCCGGGAATCTCAAAGTCCATGGCTAAATCGTACGGTTGCCTGGCGCTGCCGGGGATGGGACACGCCCACACCGGGCGGCGGGCCGCCACGTTTTGTCTGGGCGTATACTCAACTTCGTGGCTATCACAGTGACTGTGCCCTTGGGGCGTTTGGAGGTTGTCGGCGAATCACTCGCCGACGCCAGATAGCGCCGTTTTCCCCGGTGAATTACCCCGGCGCCGTTTGGCGCCCCTTTCCACCCAAGTCTGTCCCTGAACGGTTCAAAGCGGCACAGCCGCACGGCAGGGACCACGAGAAACGGCAACCACACCATGCTTTCACTTGACGAAAAAACCATCCGCTCCTCCTTCATCAACGCCTCCCAACGGGAGCGCAGCAACATGAACTTGCCCGAGAATTTTGACACCCTCGACTGGGACGGCCTGGACTTCCTGGGCTGGCGCGACAAAAAGTACCCCGAGCTTGGCTACGCCGTGGCCTGGACGGGAGGGCGCCCCGTGGGGGTCCTCCTGCGCCAGGTGGAGGGCAAAACACGCAGCCGTCCCCAATGCGCCTGGTGCGAGGACGTGTACCTGCCCAACGACGTGGTCTTTTTCAATACCAAGCGGGCCGGGGCTCCGGGGAGACAGGGGAACACTGTGGCCACCCTGGTGTGTGCCAACTTTGAATGTTCCGCCAATGTCCGCAGGCTGCCGCCCGTGGCGTATCTCGGCTTTGACGTGGAGGCCGCACGTGTGGAAAGGATTGCCGCCTTGCAGGGAAACGTTGAATCCTTCCTGCGCAAGGTGGGCGGGGACACCCCATGAGTGCCTTTGCCACACCATCCCTCAAGCGGACCATGTCCTTCCGGGACCTTGTCATGAACGGGCTGGTGTTCATCGGCCCGGCCGCCGCCGTGGCCGTTTTTGGTCCGCTCGATGCCAAGAGCCACGGGGCCACTGCCATGGTGTACATCGCGGCAACCGTCGTCATGGGCTTCACGGCCTTGTCCTATGCCAAGATGTCCGTGGCCGTGCCCAAGGCAGGATCAGTGTTTTCATACGCCACGGCCGGCATTGGGCCGGGCACCGGTTTCATGGCCGGCTGGATGGTGTTGCTGGACTACATGCTGATCCCCAGCGTGGCGTACTTGTTCACGGGGCTGGCCATGCATTCGTTTGTGCCGGCCGTCCCCACCTGGGCCTGGACGGGCGCGGCCGTGGTGGTCACGACCATCCTGAACCTGACGGGCGTGAAAAACATAGCCCGCGCGGCCCTGGTGGTGGCCCTGGCGGAGGTCCTGGTGCTTGCTGCCGTGCTGGTGGGCGGGGTGGCGGTGCTGGCCACCGCCGGCGCCACCCGGCCCCTGCTTTCACCCCTGCTGGGGGTGGGCGGCTTTTCGCTGGCGGCGGTCCTTGCTGCCGTCTCCATCGCCGTGCTGTCGTACCTGGGCTTTGACGCGATTGCCACGTTTGCGGAAGAAAACGCCGGTGACGCCAGGCTGATAGGCCGGGCCACCCTGGTGTGCCTGGTAATTGCCGGCCTGCTGTTTGTGGCCCAAAGCTATCTGGTGGCGTTGATTTCACCCACGTCCCCGGCCGAACTCGCAGCCCACCCGGAGCTGCAGGGCACCATTTATTACGACATCGTGCGGGAAGCCGTTGCCCCCTGGCTCGCCACCGCCCTGGGGGTGGCCAAGGCCCTGGGCGCCGCCTTCTCCGGAATGGTTGCGCTGGCAGCGGGCGGCCGCGTTGCGCTGACCATGGCTCGGGAAGGGAAGCTGCCCCGGGCCTTGTCCGGCGTGTCTGCGCGCACAGGCATTCCCACCGTCTCCACGGTGACAGTCACTGCCGTCACCCTGGTGGTGGCAGTGTGGGCCGCCTCCGCTCCGGACGGCCTTGACCTGCTGGTGTCCGTGGTCAATGTCGGCGCCCTGTGCGCGTTTGTGCTCCTGCATGCCTCCGTGGTGGGGTACTTCGTGGTGCGCGGCGGCAGCCGGCGCTGGGTGAGCCATGTGGTGTTCCCGGCGCTGGGCGTGGCCACGTTGGTCCCCGTCCTGGTGCTGGTCAACCACCGGGCCCAGCTGGTGGGCGCCGTCTGGCTGGCTGCCGGCCTGGTGACGGTCGCCGTGCAGCGGAGGCGTGGTGCTGCGATGCCGCGGAGCTAAGCTCCGCTGCTCAGGCGGCCGGCCTCAGGGGCCTTCCGGTGCTTCCTTCGCGGCCTGCTCAAGCTGTTGGCGGTACTGCTTCCACCACCTTTCGTCCTGGTGGGGCAGGTTTTCGTTGCCGCGGCGCAACCCCGCCATTCCGTCAATGAGTTCGCGCACTATGTCGGCGTGCCCGGCATGGCGGTGTGTCTCGGCGATCATGTGGACCAGGATTTGCTGCAGCGTCACCTCCTGCCGGCCCTCCGCCCACCAGGGCACCCGCCCGGGTGCGTCGAGGGGCAGGGCGGCGATGGTGCCGTCGGCATGCGCGCAGGCCGCGCGGTAGAGTCCGGTGATGTAGTCACGTGATTCGCCGGCCGTCGCCCACATGTCCACGTTGGGGCCGTCGTCGTCCGACCAGGGAAGCACGATGTCGGCGGCCCTGCCAAACACCGTCCCAAAATAATCCAGCTCGCAGCCTGCAAGATGCTTGACGAGACCTAGCAGGTTGGTGCCGGTGGGCGTCCTTGGGCGCCGGATGTCAAAGTTTGACAGCCCCTCAAGCTTCCACAGCACGGCTTCCCGGGCGGCGTCGAGGTAGCGCTGGAGCACATCTTTCGGATCAGTTTCAACCATGTGGGGAAGACTACCGCCCGCGACGGCACATTCCCACAGGCAATGTGTCCCGCCATGCCGGCGGCAGCACCGGTCATCGGGCCGCCGTACCACGCGGTGCGAATCAACCCTTGAAATCGACGTCCATGGCCGGCGTGACGGCTGCCGTGCGGCCGGGCGCGTCCTGGTACTGCCAATACAGGTTTGTGTGCGCAATGACTGACTCCACCGGCGGGGCTCCCCAGGCGGTCTTGTCCCCGGCCGTGTGGGCATCACCCACGAGCGTCACGTCATAGCCGCGCGTGAACGCGCCGTGGATGGTGGAACGGATACAAGCGTCCGTTTCGGCGCCGGCCACCACCAGCCGGCCCACGCCGGCGCGGGCCAGCACGTCCTCCAGGTTCGTCCCTTCGAACGAGTCCCCATAGGACTTGTGGACCAGCGCCTCCGATTCCCGGCGGACCAGCTCCGGCACGTACTTCCAAGCTTCGCTGCCCTCTTGCAGTTCCTCATCCGAGTGCTGGACCCAGACCACTGGAACGCCCTCGCCACGGGCCTTCTCAACCAGCGCATGGATGTTGGCGACGACGGCGTCTCGCCCAAGGGCCCCGTCCACCACGCCGTTTTGGACGTCGATGACAATCAATGCCGTGTTGGGCCGGTCCGCAAGTGTGGTCATGGTGCTTCTCCCTGGTCGGTGGAGCTGGATTGCTTTCAGATTTCCAGACTAACCGGGACCACTGACAGGCACCATGGCCGCAAGCTTGCAGTGACTTCGCAGCCTCCAGCTGCCGGCGTCGGGCGGGACCGGGCAGCCGAAAATTTTTTGGGCCGTTGTCGATTTCCCCTCGCGCCATTCGACCAATGGGTGAGAAGGTCGAGAGGCGGCCTTCCACAACCAAGGAGTGCATCATGGCAAAGTACATGCTGATCTGGCGCCCGAGCGATGCGTCAATGGCAAAGTTCCAGGACATCGACTTCACCGACATCATGAACGCGATGGGCAAGTTCACGGACGAAATGATCAGGGCCGGGGTCCTGCTTGCCGCCGAGGGCCTTGCCGATCCGGCAGAGGGAGTGGTGGTCGACTTCACGGGGGAGGTTCCCGTCGTCACCGACGGGCCCTACGGGGAAACGAAGGAACTGTTCAACGGCTACTACATCATTGACGTTGCCTCAATCCAGGAAGCCGTGGAATGGGCCAAGCGGGCACCCTACATGCAGGGGAGCAAGGCCGAAATCCGCCGGGTGCCCACCATCGACGAGTTCCCGCAGGACAACGAGTGGATCCAGAAGGAACGCGCCTGGCGCGAACAGACAGGGCAGCTCTGATCCGCCATGGAAATGCAGGGCGGGAACGGCTGTGAATGAGGCCCGGGGCGCCGTCGAGGCGGTGTGGCGTATGGAGTCTGCCCGCATCGTCGGCGCCCTGGCCCGCTACACGGGTGATTTCCCGCTGGCGGAGGACCTGGCCCAGGAGGCGCTGGCCGAGGCCCTGGTTTCCTGGTCAGTGGACGGGGTGCCCGCCCAGCCCGCGGGGTGGCTGCTGACGGTGGGCCGCCGTCGGGCGATAGACACCTTCCGGCGCCGGGCCGCGCGGGACGAACGCTACGCGCTGCTGGCCCGCGGGCTCGACGGCGAAACGCCGGGACCGGACGCCTTGTTTGACCCTGAAGCGGTCGACGACGACATCCTCGCGCTGATGTTTGTCTCCTGCCACCCCGTCCTGGCCAGGGAGGCGGGGATTGCCCTGACGCTTCGCGTGGTGGGCGGCCTCAGCACAGCCGAGATCGCCAAGGCGTTCCTGGTCCCGCAACCCACCATCCAGGCCCGCATCACGAGGGCGAAGAAGGCGCTGGCCGCGGCAAACGTCCCTTTCGCCGTGCCCCCGCCGGAGGAACGTGCCGCGCGGCTGGGCTCCGTGCTCCAAGTGGTCTACCTGATTTTTACTGAAGGGTCCTACGCGTCCGGCGGCCCGGAGTGGATCCGCACCAGCCTGGCCTCGGAGGCCCGCCGGCTGGCCCGCGTGCTGGTCCGGCTGGTCCCGCAACCTGAAGTGTTCGGGCTGCTGGCGCTGATGGAACTGACCGCGGCCAGGTTTCCGGCCCGGCTGGATGCCGCAGGCCGGCCGGTGCTGCTGGAGGACCAGGACCGGCGGCTGTGGGACCAGTCGGCCATCCGCCGCGGCCGGGCCGCGCTTGCCCAGGACGTGGCCGCCGGCCGAGGCCTGGGCGTTTACGGGCTGCAGGCCTCCATTGCCGAATGCCATGCCGTGGCCCGGTCGGTGAAAAAGACTGACTGGCCGCGGATTGTTGCACTGTACGGGGCCTTGGGGAAGCTGGCCCCGTCACCCGTCATTGAACTCAACCGTGCCGTGGCGGTGGCGATGGCTTCCGGCGCGGAAGCCGGGCTTGGCGTGCTTGACGCGATCGACGCCCGCGGCTGGCTGGCGGAAACGCACCTGTTGCCGTCCATCCGCGGTGAACTGCTCCTGCGCCTTGGGCGCATTGGGGAAGCCCGGGCCGAGCTTTCGAGGGCCATCGGCCTGTGCGGCAATGATGCCGAACGTGCCGTGCTCCAGGACAAGCTCGACGGCGTGGGCCGAGTTTAGCGGGCAGGCCACGCATGGGCTTGCTGGCCGATCAGCGTCTTGAGATTGCCGTTGATGTACCCGCCCCAGGCGGATTCGCACCTGTCGTAGCACTCGAAGTCCGGGACCAGGCCCTCGTGCGTGAATGTCACCAGCGTGCGGCCGTCCTGCTCGGCAACGTCGAACGTCACGGTGGTCCCGGTCCATTCCTCCTTATTTTCGGCGAAGGTCAGCTGGCTGTCGAGAACCAGCCAGGCCACGCGGCTTGAAGGGCTGAACTCGGTGATGCGGAACTTGGAGTAGTGGATATCCGGGACCCGGTAGGTGAATTCGTCGCCAAGCTTGTCGGTGCCTCCCTCGATGTCCCCCGTCCACCAGCCACGGACGTTGTTGATGGCCGAGAAGGCCTGTTGCGGGGTCTGGTCAACCACAAAGCTGATGCGCATGGACTTGTCCATGGTGGTGCTTCCGATCTTTCCTGGGCCGCTCGCGGTTGCGAAGCAAGCCGCTGTTTAAGACGATGAGAATTACTTGAGTGACACTTCCGCCATGCTGTCGTCCTGGGTCCGGACCTGGGGATCCTAGGATGGATAGGCCCACCTTTCCCCTTACCGTGCAGTGTGCCTTCCGGCAGGATTAAAGCGATGGGCAGCACAGGAAGGGACCGCACCGTGACCGAATTTCAGGCAACGCCACTCGAGGCAGGACCGACCATCCACCTGCTCTGGGGGCTGCGCGTCGGGGACACCATCGAGTCCTGGCGCGGGGGCCGGCTTGAGGCGGCTGGAATTGTGAGCCGAACCCTGCCGTCCGTGGCGATGGCGTGGATCGTGTGCGCCAGGACGGGAACCCTTAAGCTGGTCGACCAGCAGGCCACCGACCTAGTTGTGGTGGCCGCGGCCGGCTGCGGCATCCTGGAAGGGGCGGCACCCGGGGGGTGCCGCCATCGCCAGTCCTTGCGGGCGGAACGGCCCGGCCAGGTCACGACGTGGAGCGGACAGTCCAGAAGTCGCTGGCCAGTGACGTGCTGAGCAGGTAGGCGTAAGGCATGGTGGCGTAGCCGGCCTTGCCCCAGCCGGTGCCCCACGAGTTGCGGATGGTAAAGCGCTGGCTGGAATCGTCGTATCCCACGGCCACCACGCAGTGCCCGCCCAGAACCGCTTCGCCGGCGGCCGGCATGGGGACCACGCCGGTCTTGGCAACGTCGGGGCTTTCAAAGCTTTCGTAAACGGTGAAGCCAAATACGATGGGGTACCCCGCGGCCAGGCAGCCCTTCATTTGGCTGAGCGTTTGGCCGACCCGTGAATACACAATGGCCCTGTGCTTCTTGGCAGCCGTGTAGCAGGCCGCCTTGGGCTTGGTGGCAAACTTGGCAATGTCGTACGGCCAGAGCGTTTCATCGCAGGCGCCTGCGGCGGCCACCGTCTTGATGCCGTCGCGGATCTGGGCGCCGGAATCGGACTTGACGGTGCCTTCAATGACGCGCTCGTTGTAGTAGATGAACAGGCGCGACGGCGTGGACGAGTCCGCCAGGCCCTCCTTCAGGGCGTCAAACTGGAGCACCCCGGCCACGCCGTTGCCGGTGCAGGAGCCCAGCTGCCCCTGGTCGTAGACAGGCGGGCAGTTCGCTGTCAGGTCGACGGCGGGCGGCAGGCTGGCCTGCACGGCCGCCGGTGCCGCAAAGTGGTAGTCGCGCTGGTCGGGAAGGTCGGGGACCCATCCGTACCGGGAGTTGGTTCTGGCCATGATGCCGTGCCTCCTTGCCCATGCCGTGGTCCGGGCGGGCCTTGCAGCGGCATGGTTAGTCACGAGATTCCTCCCGGGCAAGGGCCTTGTCAAGGGGACATTGTCAAGGGGGCCGGCGCGGACTTGGCGGCGGCAGCCGGGCCCGGGGCCGGGCATGGCGCGCGGCCCCGGGCGGGACCGGGCTAGCGGATGCCTTCCTTGGCAAAGGCAAGCACGGCGGGCGCGTTGTTCTTGTCAATGATGGACGGCCCGGTCAGCACGGGAAGCCCGCCGCCCACCTTGAATCCGCCACGCTTGTACTGCCAGAGCGCGTCGATGGAGTCATAGCCCTGCAGCCACGGCTGCTGGTCCACCGTGAACTGCACTTTGCCGTCAATGATTGACTGCGCGAGGGTTGCGTTCAGGTCGAAGGAGGCCACCTTGACCTTGTCCTGCAGGTTCAGGCTGGTGACGTCCTTGACAATGGTGAGCGTGATGGGCGCCCCCAGGCCGATAATGGCATCCGCGCTGGAATCGGCCTGCAGCTTCGCCGTCACGGTGGAGTCGACCTGGCTCATGTCCGTGCCCTGCACGTAGAGGATTTCGGTGCCGGGAACCTTGGTCTTGACACCGGCACACCGGGCCTCCAGCCCGACATTGCCCTGCGCCTGGATCACGCAGATGGGGCGCTTGACACCCTCCGCCGCCAGCCGGGCACCCACTGCGGCGCCGGCAACGTTCTCATCCGAGCCAAAGTGGGTGAAGGCCCCCAGGCTCTTGAAAACGTCTTCGCCGGAGTTCAGGCTGACCACGGGAATGCCCGCGTCCTCGGCCTTCTTCAACACGCCCTTCAATGCATCCGGCGTGGCAAGGGTGACGGCAATGCCGTCCACTTTCTGGTCGATGGCCTGCTGCACCAGCTGAGACTGTTTTCCGGCGTCGGTGTCCGAGGTGTAAAGCAGGGTGACGTTGTCCTTGTCGGCGGCCTCCTGGGCCCCCTTGCGGACAATGTCCCAAAACGTGTCACCGGCCGGGGCGTGGGTGATCAGGGCAATCTTCAGCCGCGGCGTGGTGGCCACCTGTCCGCCGCCCCCGGCCGCGGACGAGGTGGCTGGGCGGCCGCCCGTGCTGGAACAGGCGCTCAGCGCCAGCATTGGCACCACCGCGGCCGCCATTGCCGCCATGCGCCATGAAAACTTCCTCACAATTGATCTCCTTTGATGTGTGACTGCCCTGGGACGCTGTTTTCGCTGGGAACTCGCAGCGTCCAGGCAGGGACTGTTGAGGCCGTGGGGTGGGCCGGCGCCGCACATCAGTTATTCAAGACAAGTTGTCAAGACAAAGTGCTGGCGTGAGAAAAACTGTACGTGCCCCCACGGGCATCCACAAGGCTTTTTGGGAAATTATTTGCAACGCTCCAAATTCGACCCGTGGCCCGGGGCTCAGCACATGCCAAGAACGACGGCGGCGCCCGGCTCAGGGGCTCACGGCCGCCGTGGTGCCCCGGGGGGCCAGCTCGGGCTGGATCAGCGTGCGCAGCAGCGGGCGCGAGGATTCCTCCATGCGGGCCAAAAGTGCCCGTGCCGCGCCGATGCCCACGTCACCGCTCTTGGCGTCAATGGAACTCAGGTCAAGGTAGCGGGACATGGCCAGCGGTGAGTTGTCGTAGCCGAGGACGGAAACGTCCCGGGGCGCCTGCAGCCCCCGCTCCCGCAGTGCGGCCAGCGCCCCCACCGCCATGATGTCGTTGGCGGCGAAGATTGCCGTGGTGTCCGGGAAGTGCTCCATGAGTGCGCGGGCGGCCTGGTAGCCGTCCTCCTCGCTGGTGCCGTGCCCCTCGCCCCACAGGCGCACCGGCAGGCCGGCCTCGGCGCACCGCAGGAGGAAGCCGGCCCGGCGGTGCGCCGCAGCGCCGCCCGATCCGGTCAGGTGGGCGATGCGGGTGTGGCCCAGGTCCAGCAGGTGTCCTGCTGCCAGCCGCCCGCCGGCGGTGTCGTCGTTGGCAACAAGGTCGGCCCCGTCGGGGATGCGGTCCCGCCACCCGGCAACAACCGTGGGCGCCCACGTGGCCGGCAGCATGGAATCGCGGGGGTCCATGGCCACCACGATTCCGTCAACCCGCAGGGAGAGCAGCTGGTCGATGGGCCCGTTTCCGGGCGTTTCGTCGCCCGGCGAATCCACCACCGTGACGTGGTAGCCGTGCTGCTCCAGCTCGGCCTGCAGGCCGTGGAGCAGCTCGACAAACCACAGGTTGCGGTAGTCGTCGATGATCAGGCCGATTGTCTTGCTGGCGCCCCCTGCCAGGGTGGCAGCCGCCCGGCTGGGTCGGTAGCCCAGCTCCTTGATGGCAGCATCCACCGCAGCGCGCTTGGGCTCCCGGACCAGCGGGGAGCCCTGCAGCACCAGGGACACCAGGGACGTGGACACGCCCGCGTGCCGGGCAACGTCGGAGATGGTGGGGCGCCGCGCCTTGGAAGCTTTGGGGGCCATTGCGGAAATCCTTTCGTCACTGACATCTGAGACTACCGCCACCGCGGCCTATTGACAGGACATATGGATGAAACTAATCTGGCTGAACCAACACGATTTGTAGCGCTCCAAACACTAGTCAACCAAACAATAGTCAACACAGCCGAGCAACGGCTGGAATCCACAAGGAGAATCCCAATGCCCCAAACTTTAGGCGTGGCCGTCATCGGTGCCGGCATGGCCGGAAAGGCGCACGCTGCGGCGTACCGCGCCGCCTCCACCCTGTACAGCCCGGTACTCCCGCCCGTGCGGCTGGTGTCCATTGGCGATGTCAATGCTGAATTTGGCAGCCTCGCCGCCCGGCGCTTCGGCTATGAACGGTCCGACACCTCCTGGCAGGCCATCGCCGCGGCGGACGACATCGATGTGGTCAGCGTGGTCATCGCCAACTCCCTCCACCGGGAAGTGGTCGAGGGGCTCCTCGCCGCGGGCAAGCACGTGCTCTGCGAGAAGCCGCTCAGCGACACGCTGGCCGATGCCCGGGCCATGGCGGACGCCGCCCGCAACGCCAGTTCGGTTGCCCGGATCGGCTACACCTTTCGCCGCACCCCCGGCATTGCCTACATCCGCGACCTCATCCAGTCCGGGGTCCTTGGCAAGGTGCTGCATTTCAGCGGCCGCTACTGGACGGACTACGGCTCCAGCCCGCAGGCGCCGATGAGCTGGCGCTACAAGGGAACGGCCGGCTCGGGCGCCCTGGCCGATGTCGGCAGCCACCTGGCCTACGTTGCCGAATTCCTGTGCGGCGACGTCCGCTCCGTCAACGGCGGCCAGCTCAGCACGGTCATCGACGAACGCCCCCTGCCGCTGGGCGCCATCATGGGTCACGACCATGCGGCCGTCAGCGACATCTTCGAAGCGGTCGAGAATGACGACTACGCCGCCTTTTCCGCCACGTTTGACCAGGGCGTGGGCAGCTTTGAGGTGTCCCGCGTTGCCGCCGGCCATGCCAACAGCCTGATCTTCGAGGTTTTCTGTGAGAACGGGGCCGCCACCTTTGACCAGCGCCGCCCTTCCGAAATCAGCTTGTTCCTCAACGAGGGCGCCTCATCGCAGCGCGGCTACCGCCAGGTGATCCTGGGCCCCGAACACCCGTACATCGGCGGCGGCCTCGCCATGGACGCCCCCAGCGTCGGGTTCGGCCAGAATGACGCCTTCGGCTACCAGGCCAGGGCCTTCCTGGAAGAAGTGGCCGGCTTTGACGGTCCGGATGCCCTGCCGCGCAATGCCACCTTCGACGACGGCGTCCACAACATGGAACTCCTCGACGCCGTGGCCCGGTCCGCCCAGGCCGGCGGCAGCGCCGTCGTCGTCGGTGCAGGAAAGCTGGCCGCAGCATGAAACTGGGCGTCTACAACGCGGTCCTGCATGACCGCACCCTCCCCGAGGCCCTCACGGTGGTCCGGGACCTGGGCCTCACGGGCATTGAGCTCAACTCCGGCGGCTTCCTGCCCGCCGTCCACATTCCAAGCTTTGACGCAATCCTGGAAAGCGACGCCGCGCGCGACGACTTCCTGGCCCTCTTTGAGGGGACGGGCGTGTCCATTGCCGGGCTGAACTGCAACGGCAACCCGCTGCACCCCAACCGCGCCATCGGGGAAAAGCATGCCGAAGACATCCGCCGCTCCATCCGCCTGGCCAACCGCCTGGGCCAGCACCGCGTGGTGACCATGTCCGGGCTGCCCGGGGGCGAGCCCGGGACCACCCGTCCCAACTGGATCGTCAACGCCTGGAACTCGGCGGCCCTGGATGTGCTGGACTACCAGTGGGGGATTGCGGTGGACTTTTGGCGGGAGACAGACCGGCTGGCCCGCGAGCTGGACGTCAAGGTGGCCCTTGAACTGCACCCGCAAAACCTGGTCTTCAACCCGGCCGACATCCTTAAGCTGGTGGAACTGAGCGGTGCCACGCATGTGGGCGTCGAGTTGGATGCCTCGCACCTGTTCTGGCAGCAGATGGACCCGGTTGCCGTGGTCCGCGCCCTGGGGCCCCTGGTGTTCCACGCCGCGGCAAAGGACGTCCGCATCAACCCCGCCGCCGCCATCTACGGCGTCCTTGACAACCGCTTCCGGCGGCTGGGGGCGGACGAAGTCCGGACGAACCTGGGCGGGGACGAATGGGCCAACGAGTGGCCCAAGGATGCTGCCTGGGACTTTGTTGCCCTCGGGAAAGGCCATGACACGGCGTTCTGGACGGAGTTCCTGCGGGCACTGCATGAGGTGGACCCGGACATGTTGGTCAACATCGAACACGAGGATGTTGAGCTGGGCCGCATCGAGGGGCTCCAGGTGGCGGCGAAGGTCCTGCTGGATGCCGATGCCGCCCTGGCTGAATCGTTTGCCCCAGGTCTCGCCGCGGGTGCGAAAGCGCACTAACGTAAGTCTCGACAGGACAAGCGCTCCGGGCACAGTCCCGGAAATCGGCAGGGAGATGCGGCATGGACGACTACCAGGTGCACCACAAGATCGAGGAACTGGTCAAGGCTGAACAGGAGCTGAGGGAGTCCTCTCCGGACCAGGCGGACTTGGCGGGGCGGGCGGCGAAGCTGCAGTCCATTGAGGTCCAGCTGGACCAGTGCTGGGACCTGCTCCGCCAGCGGCAGGCCCGGGTCCATGCCGGTGAGAGCCCCGACGGCGCCCAGCTGCGTTCGGCCGACGAGGTTGAGGGGTACAGGCAATAGCCTCCCTCGACTTCCAGGCCCGCGGCCCGTCCACTTTGATGTGGACGGCCGTGAAGCAAAGCCGGTACAGCCCGCGCAGCCCGCGGGGCCCGCGGGGGAGTTAAACCTCAGTGCCGCAGCGGCCCAAGTGCGGGTCACTGCGGCACTGGCGGTTACGTACCTGGCAGGCGTGCTACCCGACCAGCCGTGCTACCCGGCCTGGCCGCCCGCCATGGCGGGATCGCTGAAACTGGGCTTGCCGTCCTCAACGTGGCCGGCGAAGCGGCGGAAATACGCGGGCGCGTCCTCATCCGTGATGGATACGTCGAACCAGCCGTGGCTGGCACCGAAGTCAATGTCCTTCACCACAGTCTTGCGCGGGGGGACAACCACCTTGCGCGCCTTGTCGGTGCTGTAGGAATTGCTGATGTGCAGCTTGCGCGGGCGGCTGCCCGCATTCACCAGCACCAGCCGGGTGCCGCCGTCGTCCATCCCGGCCTGCACCTCAGGCTCGCCGGCCAGGGAACCCTTGAACTCGGCGAGGTAGCCGTTGGCACCCCACACGCCCAGCTGGTAGTCCGGACCGCCGGCCCAGGAATCCCTGACGGTGTCGGCCGCGGCCACCTGGTAGCGGCGCGGCGCATCCTGCGGGGCCAGGCCGTTGCGGACGTGGAACGGCGCCCCGGCGGTGCCGTGGTTGGCGAATTCCAGTTGCAGCTCGGTGCCACTGAGGCGCACCAGGTCCGCGCCGAAGCGGTAGGGCAGGGGCCGCGCCGGCCGGGTGCCCGGATCCTGGAGCGGCATGGACTGCGGGTCCTGGACGGAGAACGGCTGGCCCAGGCCCTTGATCGGGGCCGGGGCTGCGATGGCGGTGAAGTTGGCCTGCGTGCGGGAGAAGTCGAAAGCGGAGGTCAGGTCGCCCACCACGGAGCGCCGCCAAGTGCTGATGTTGGGCTCGGCCACAAGGAAGCGCTGTTCTAGGAAGCGGATGACGGAGGTGTGGTCAAACACTTCAGAGCACACCCAGCCGCCCTTGCTCCAGGGCGAAACCACCACCAGCGGCACGCGCGGCCCCAGGCCGATGGGCTGCTTGCCGAGGGGGTCGGCTCCGGGAACCAGCGGGTGTGCCTCGCCCGGGTGCAGGTCAAGGTCGAGGATTTCATCGGCAAGGCTGGCGGCCAGGGAATCCGAAACCAGGCCGTCGGTGCCCGGGCGGTTCTGCACGGGCGGCATGGGTGGGACCACGTGGTCGAAGAAGCCGTCATTCTCGTCATAGTTGAGAATCAGCGCCGTCTTGGCCCAGACCTTCGGATCCGCGGTGAGCGCGTCCAGGACGGTGTCAATGTAGTAGGCGCCGTCCGTGGGGGAGGCCGAGGGGTGCTCGCTGTACTTGTAGGGCGAAACAACCCAGCTGACGGCCGGCAGCGTCCCGTCCAGCACGTTCTGCTTCAGTTCGGCGAGCGTGTGGGTGGAGGCGCCGTTGTCCACCAACGGTCCGCTGGCGCCCTGTGCCTTCTGGAAATTGGCAAAGAATTCCAGGGAGTTGTCGGTGTAATTGTCTGTTGGCTGGCCCGGGACCCCGGTGCCGCCCTGGTACACGCGCCAGCTGACGCCCGCGTTTTGCAGCCGCTCGGCATAGGTGGTCCACGTGTAGCCGTTGGTGACGTTCCGTTCGCCCAGGCCGGGCCCGTTGGGCTTGGCGCCCATCCGGTTTTGCGGGTCAATGGTTCCCGTCCACAGAGCGATCCGGTTCGGCGCGGTGTCCGCGTGGACCGAGGCAAAATAGGCGTCGCAAATGGTGAAGTTGTCCGCCAGCGCACGGTGGAAGCTGTTTTCCTTTTCCGTCAGGTACGCCATGGTCATCACATCCTGCTTTTGGTTGACCCACTGGTCCCAGCGGCCGTCGTTCCAGGCCAGGTGGCCGCTGCTCCAGCCGTGGTCGGTGCCGGCAATGTTTTCGCTGGTCCGCTCGGAGTTCAGCGGGAACGGCAGCACATGGGCGGCGTCGGAGGGCAAGCCGCGGGCGTGGTAGCGGGAGGTCTGCACAGTGGCAGGCGGCTGGTGCCAGACGGTGTCGCCATTGGGCAGGATCCACGGCCGGGGGTCGCCGAAGCCGCGCACACCGCTCATGGTGCCGAAGTAGTGGTCAAAGGAGCGGTTCTCCTGCATGAGGACCACCACATGCTCGATGTCGTTGATGGTGCCGGTGCGCACGTCCGGCTCGGCGGCAACGGCCCGGCTGATCGAGGCGGGCAGGGCCATGGACGCTGCTGCGGCTGCAACGCCCCCAAGGAACTGGCGGCGGTTTGCGGAAATCATCCGTTGGTCTCATTTCTCGTGATTGCTGGTCTGGCAAAGCTATCGTCCCAGCCGGATTAAAACAGCCCATGAAGCCTGGTGGGACATGGGATGAATGCTGTGGGAAAGGCCTGTCGGAACGCTGTGGACATCACCGTCGGGAAGCCCCGTGGAAAGCGCTGTGGACATCACCGCCGGGAAGCCCCGGTGAGGCGGGCTGGGTGGCGGGGCGGCCGCCGTCGTGCTTGAGTCAAGGCCGCTGGCTGGGAATCTCCCCAGAGTTTGGCGATGCGCGGCGGAAGGTGTGGTGAACAGTGGGCGGAAACGGGCCGAAACCCTAACCATCGGGCGTGGGCCTTGGCAGAATCCACACGGGATGAACCCACATCCCTTGAATATTCCCCCATTGCGAAGGACAAAAGCCTTGATGAATTCAGCAAAAAAGAATGCCGCTGCTGCGGCGGCAGTGCTCGGAGCGGTCATTATTGCAGGGGCCACAGTGACGCCGGCGCTGGCCAGCCACGGCGCAGGCGGAACCGGGAGCAGGGGCGGCACATCCAAGCATGTGCTGCTGCTGTCGGTGGACGGCATGCACCAGAAGGACCTGGACTGGTACGTGAAAAACCACCCGGGCTCCGCCATTGCCTCGCTGGTCCACCACGGAACCAGCTACACCAACGCACAGACTCCTGTCCCGTCGGACTCATTTCCCGGCATGGTGGGCCAGCTGACTGGCGGAAACCCGAAAACCACGGGCGTCTACTACGACGACACCTTCAACCGCGCACTCCTGCCGGCCGGCACCACCAATTGCGCCACGGCTGTCCCGGGCGCGGAGGTTGCCTTTACGGAAGCCGCGGACGCGAACCCGCTTGCCTTGGATGCAGGGCAGGGGCTGGGCGGCCTGCCTGCCAGCATCATGGCCATGACCGGCCACCCTGAGACCCTGCTGAACCCGGCTGCCCTGCCGGTGGACCCGGCCACCTGCAAGCCCGTCTACCCCCACGAGTACCTGAAGGTGAACACGGTCTTCGAGGTGGCGAAAGCGGCCGGGCTGACCACGGCGTGGTCGGACAAGCACGCCGCCTACGAAATCCTCAACGGACCCTCCGGCAAGGGCATTGACGACCTCTTCACCCCGGAAATCAACTCCGCCACGCCGGCGCACTTTGCCGGCGCCGACTGGACCACCGACAACGCCGCCACCCAGCAGTACGACGGCTACAAGGTCCAGGCCGTGCTGAACGAGATCCATGGCAAGGACCACTCCGGCACCAAGGTCGCGGCCGTCCCTGCCGTCTTCGGCATGAACTTTCAGTCCGTTTCCACGGCACAGAAGCTGCCGACGTCGGACGGCCTGGCCGGCGGCTACCTCGCCGACGGCGCCACCCCCGGACCGCTCCTGAGCAAGGCGCTGGACTACATCAATGCCTCGGTGGGAAGCATGGAGGCCGCCCTGAAGGCAACGGGCAACAGCAAGGACACCACCGTAATTCTCTCCGCCAAGCACGGGCAGTCGCCCATGAATCCGGCAGCGTTGACCCGGGTGCCTGACAGTGCCATCATCGCCGGCCTGAATGCGGCATGGAAGGCGGCCAGCCCGGCGTCGGCCGCGGACCTGGTGGCCTTCTCCACGGATGACGACATCATGCAGCTGTGGCTTTCGGACCACTCGCAGGCCGCCGCCCAGTTCGCCAAGGACTACCTCCTGCACCACGCGGCGGCAGGCAATGACATTTCCGGTGCGGCGAAAACCGTCCAGTCCTCCGGGCTCGGCACCGTGTACGCAGGCAGCGAGTCCGCGAAGTACTTCGGCACCACCACCGCAGATGCCCGCTACCCTGACGTCCTGGGCATCGCCCAGACCGGCGTGGTCTTCACGGGCGGGCACAGCAAGATTGCCGAGCACGGCGGCGCCAGCGCGGATGACAGGAACGTGCCGCTGGTTGTTTCCGGGGCCGGCCGTGCGCAGGTGCAGCAGGTATCGGCGCAGGTCGAGACCACGCAGATAGCCCCTACCATTCTGGCTGCCTTGGGGCTCGACCCGACGCAGCTGCAGGCAGTGCAGCTTGAGGGCACCCAGGTGCTCCCGCAGCGCTGAACTTTTAGTTTCGGCGGCAGCCGCCCACCTGGAAAACACTGAAGACACGAAAATGGCCGGAGCCTCCCCGGGGCTCCGGCCATTACTTTGGGTCAGTTGCCTGCCCCGCGTGGCTAGTTCTGCGAGTCGGCTGCGTCCTGGCCCTGGCCGCCGTGGCCGTCCTGATCGCCGTGCCCGTGGTGGCCGCCGCCGTCGTGGTTGCCGTCGCGGGAGGAGGTGAACATCAGGCCCTTGGGGTGGATGGCCGCCAGTTCCGGGATGGGGGTCAGTGCACCGGTGGTGAGGTCCAGGGTGTTCAGCGAGTTGGCGCCGGCGTCGGGGGCCACTGTGGAAACGGCCTGGCCCGCCTTGAAGGGTCCGGTCACGGAGTACACAGCGTTGGCGGACGGGTCGGTGATCCACAGCGTTTCATTGGCCCGGGCCGCAAAGGCCGTGTCGTCAAGCGGCTGGGCCACGTTGAGCACCTGAAGGCTCTGGCCGGCCTTGCCGAGGTTGGCGGCGAAGATCAATTGCTGGTCGCCCTGGGCGTCCAGCATGAACGCGTTCTTGAAGCGCGGCGCCGAGCGCGGAACCATGGTGTTGGAGTCGGGGTCGGTCAGGGCCAGGGTGGTGGTCGTTCCGGCATTCGGGCCGTTGGCGATCGTGGCGGTGGCGTTGTCGGCGAACAGGGGCGTCAGCGCCGCCGTCGTGCCCTGCAGGGAAACCGAGTAGGCGGCAGGGCCGGTGGAGTCGCTCGGGGCGGAGGCGCTGACAACGATCTTGCCGTGCCGGAGCGTGATCGCATCCGTGCCGCCGCCATGGGTCAGGCCGGAGTAGCTGTAGCGGGCCAGCGGCACGGCTGCGGTGGGGGAGAGGGTGGCGAAGGAGGAGTTGCCGTCCTCGTTGGCGGTCAGCAGCAGGCGGTGGTGGGAGGGGTCGGCGGTGAGTCCGTCCACCTTGCCGCTCACCTGCCAGGACTTGCCGGGCTTGCCGTCCAGGCCGTACTGCTGGATGGTGCTCTCGGTGGCACCTGACTTGGCGGCCTCGCCCAGGGGGCCCACGCCGTTTTGGAAGGAAACGTACACCGAATTGCCCAGGCGTGTGATGTCGTCAGGGCCGGTCTCCGCGCCGACGGCGGGGAACGACTTCACCGTGTAGCCGGTGGTCTTGGGGGCCTCGGGTTTGTTGGCGGCGGAGGCGGGCAGCGCGGCGGAGGTGGCGGCGGCGGTCAGGCAGACGCCGATCAGGACCAGGGAGGTGCGCTTGAAGCGGGGCATGGCAGGCATGGGTAATATCCTTCGGTTCGGAAATAGCTTGCCTTTGAAAGTTATGACCGCCGTCTGGGAGTCCGTGCTGAACTGGGGAAACTGCACCCAACGCGAAGGTGAACGGGAGAAATTGCCAGGCGGCGCACCCTTCGCCTACGCCGTGAGCCCGGCCCGCGTCCCTGTGGAACGGTCCCAATGGCCCCATGGATGCCGATACGGACTATTGATCCTGATATATCAGCCTCAATTGTCCGTATCGGCATCCCCGGCCCCAAGCTCAGTCCTTTCGCCGCCGTGCCAGCATCTGCGGATCGTCCGGCCGGACCTCTTTGGCGGTGCGGTTCTTGGGCCGGTTCGGCATGACGGGCGCAAAGGCGAACCGCCTCGGCCCGCTCCACATGGAAGGCGGGGCGTCGATGGCGTAGGCCAGGGCGTAGGCCACCTTTTCGTAGTTGGCGCGCCAGCCCCTGAAATGCGGCCAGGCCTGTTCGGGGGTGACCTCAACGGGGAAATCGACGCTGCGCAGCATGTTCACGGCACCCTGGAAGTCTTCGAAGGTGACATTGAGCGGGGCGTCCGGGTCCGGGTCTTCGTCAACCGGGATGCGGATGGCCCGGGCCACCTGGTTCATGCAGGTGAACCCCATGCGGATCACCAGCCGCGCCCGGGTGTTGGGGACGGTGCCCGGGCTCAGGGCCAGCTGCAGCGCGGCGGCGTCCATTACGCTCAGCAGCGAAATGAGCCAGTTTGACTGCGGGGACGGGGAACGGAACCACACCAGCGTGAGGTAGGTGCTGTGCGATTCGGCCACCTCGGCGGCCCAGCGTTCCCACCGCTGATACAGCTCCGCCAGCTCATTGGAGCTGTCCTGCGCGGCGCGGCCAAACCGTGTGCGGACCAGCAGCTCGGGGCCCCAGGACGGCGATCCGGCGCGCGACACCAGCAGGGTCACTTCAGCCTCGCGGCGGTTGAAGGCTGAATAAAGTGTGGGGAGGTAGCTGATCTGCAGGGCGATGACAATCAGGCCGGTAAATGCGGCCGCGTAGACCAGCACCGTGTTGCCGGCATTGGTGGGAGCCGCATAGCCGAGGGTGAACATGGCCGAACCAGCCTCGCTGGCAGCCTTCCACACATCCCCGTCCACAGAGGGAAGCAGCATCAGCGTGAAGGACAGGTCAAAAAGCACCACCCACAGGATCAGGCGCAGGAACAGGGACATCGGGGCCTGCCAGGACATGAACCGGTCCCGCATTTCGTACGTGTCAACTGGCCTCAGGATGGCGAAAAACGCCTTCATGGTGGCTATGCCCGTCACCCGGGACAGCACACTGTGCAGCGGACGGGGCACAATCAACGTTCCGATCACGCTGATCCACGTCAGCAGCAGCCCCACTGCCCCGACGGTAAAACTGGCCCATTGGAGGACCTTCAAGGCAGCTTGTCGCCGTCCGGTGCCCCAGACCCCTGAGGTTCGACGCCGGGCACCTCCGCAGGCTGTCGGCTGCCTGTTGGGTCCGGGGGAGCGGGCATCTCATCCTCCGGCATGGGTGAACCGTACCCGCCCTCGTGAATTTCGTTGTGCCGTGAAGCTTCCTGCTGGCCCATTGCTGGCCTCCTCAGTGTGGCTGCCGTGCGGGTTGCTGGCCGGGGAAGTGGCCCCGGTGTGGCACGGCGATGGTAAAACTTTAGCCATGGCGGCGGCGCGCGGGAACCCCGCCCGGACGGGGCCTGCGCGGGCGAGACCTGGCCGTGACATTTCCATGCTTGTCAGGGAGTATTGGGCCATGACACGCATTGAGAACCTGACGCTTCGCTTCACGATGGAAATCAATGATCCCGGGGTCTTGCTGCAGTTCCACGATGCGAGGTATCCGGGGGAGGGTGCCGAAAATGGAGACGTTCCCCTGAATGAACAGGCAGTGCGCGCCGCAGCGCATGTTCTCGCCGGTGCCTTCACCAAGCTGAAGCTGGAAACGGGCATCCAACTGCGTTCGGTAGACGTCGTCGAATAGCGCCACGGCAGCTCTAATCGGGAAAATACCTTCGACCAGCCTTGGGGCGCCCGCTGCCACCGACTCCTCGTTACCTGCGAACACCCGACCGGAGAGTTCGCGGACCAGCCGGTCGGCAATGCACTGCGCGGAACTTTGGCCCGGTCGGCGCGAGACGGTCGCAAGGTGCCGGGGGCTGCTGGGACAACCGCCGGGCTACCATGCTGCCAGCGGCACCACCTCACCTGTTGCGCGGTCCTGGGCGTCGAGCAGATGTCCGATTCGCTTGACTGGGTGCAGGTGGACGATCCGCTCATTGACGGCCAGCTGGGGGAAGGCGGATAGCAGGAGGGCCTCGAAGGGCTCTATCTCGGCCGGGCTGGAAAACCACATGGTTGCCACCAGGTTGCTGCGGTCCACGACGGAGGCGGCCAGACGGCACTTGGACATGGCGGCAATCAGCTTGCCGGCTTCCTGAATGGACGGGCTGGGCAGCTGAAGGAAGAACGTCACCTGGATAGCCGGTCCCACCAGGGGCGTCGCCAGCTCGCAGCGCAGCTCGATGACGCCTGAGGAGAACAGGCGCTGGATCCTGCGCCGTGCCGTGGGGGCGCTGGTGGCGCACTGGGTCGCCAATTCCGTCCAGCTCAGGCGGGCATCTTCGGTCAGAGCGCCAATAAGTTGGTGGTCCAGTCTGTCCAGGTTTGTGGTGAAGCGGGGCGAGCCGGGCAGGGCCCCGCCACTAAGCTGGCGGACCTGGTTCGGCTCCAGGGCGCGGACTCGCCATCGCGATCCTGTGGTGAAGATGGTGGTGATCGGGTAGGAGACCACGGCGCCGACGCCCTCGATCCTTGCCAGGCCAATGGCCAGGTAGCGGCGAAGCGACTCCAGATCGTGCACCAGGATGTCCAGCAGCAGGTCGTGGCTTCCCATGGTTCGGGCAATCGTGGCGACTTCCCGTTCGCGCGCCAGCCGGGCCGCGACCACCTTCGGATCGCCCACACAGGTGACCAGGGCAAAGGCCGAGGCAATTTCCTGGCTGCGCCGGTGTCCCATCGTCAGGCCAACCCATGCAAGGCCCCGCCCATGCAGCGAATCCCAGCGGCGCGCCACGGTTGCAGCGGACACGCCGAGGGCTGTTCCTACCTGTTGCCAATCGGCGCGCGGGCTGACTTGAAGCGCATTGAGCAAGGCCAGGTCAAGTTCGCTGGCCGTGTTCGATTCCATCGCAGGTGACATTGAATACGTTCAATCTTGTCGATTCTGATTCAGATTCTTAACGCCACTTTACAGTTTTGGTAATCGGGTTGGACGGCTCCACCCCGCAACGATCCATTCCACAACACAAAGAAGTGATGTCCGTGACTCCCTCAAACGTTCCACAACTATTGCCCCTTGGATCGCCGGCCGGCACGGCGGCAACGGACCAGTCGCGCCGTACCAAGGTGGTGCCGTTGCGCCACGCCGGCCGCTGGGTGGGTGGCGCCATCGCCTTTCTGCTGGCGGCCATGACGGCCAGGGAAATTATCTCCAACCCACGTTTCGAGTGGGGCGTGGTGGGGCATTACCTGGCGGCCGGCCCCATCATCCGCGGTCTCATGACCACCCTGGAGCTCACGGCGCTGGCCATGCTAATCGGCATTGTGTTTGGCATGGTGCTGGCCATTATGCGGTTGTCTGAAAACCCGGTTTCCCGGGCCATTGCCTGGCTCTACATCGGGTTGTTTCGGGGAACCCCTGTTCTGGTCCAGCTCATCTTCTGGTTCAACCTCTCGGCCCTGTTCCCGCACATGGCCATTGGACTACCGTTTGGACCCCCGCTATTGCTGGTGGACGTAAATGCCCTGATCACCCCTTTCGCCGCGGCCGTGCTTGGGCTGGGGCTCAACGAGGGTGCCTATATGGCCGAAATCGTGCGTTCGGGGATATTGTCCGTTTCTCCAGGGCAGCGGCAGGCCGCCGGGGCACTTGGTCTCAGCCGCGCCCAGACAATGCGCCGAATCGTGCTGCCCCAGGCCATGAGGGTGATCATTCCGCCCACCGGCAACCAAGTGGTGGGCATGCTGAAAATGACTTCCATCGTGTCTGTGATCGCCATGTCGGAACTGCTCTATTCGGCCCAGGCCATCTACACGCAGACATACGAGACCATCCCGCTCCTGCTGGTGGTCAGCATCTGGTACCTGACAGTTACCAGCATCCTTACCGTGGGGCAGTCCTTCATCGAGAAGCGCTACGCCCATGGCAGTGCCACACCGGCGCCATCATCCTTTTCCGGGCGGCTTCGCCGGAACCTGATCTCATTTCGGAGTGTGACCCCATGAACCATGCAGTCCAAAGCAAACCCTTCGACGTTGACACCTTCAAGCCGGAACCTGTGGTCCGGATGGTGTCCGTGGAAAAGTCCTACGGTTCCAACGCTGTTCTGCGCGGAGTCTCGCTGGACGTTGCACCGGGGGAAGTCACCTGTCTGATCGGCCCGTC
Organism: Arthrobacter sp. A2-55; assembly: GCF_025548615.1. NCBI lineage: Bacteria > Bacillati > Actinomycetota > Actinomycetes > Micrococcales > Micrococcaceae > Arthrobacter > Arthrobacter sp. A2-55. The sequence goes on from NZ_JAJLOZ010000015.1 coordinate 51,187, forward strand.
AGGGTCCGGAAAATCCACCCTGCTGCGCTGCATCAACCGCCTGGAAAAGGTCGATGGCGGCCGGATTTACGTCAACGGGCAGCTCATGGGATATCGGGAGCAGCGGGGTCGCCTGTACGAGCTGCCGGAAAAGGACGTGCTGCGGCAGCGTTCTGGGACCGGGATGGTGTTTCAACACTTCGACTTGTTCCCGCACATGAGCGTCCTGGGGAATCTTGTCGAAGCGCCCGTGCTTCTGCGGCGAAACTCACGCGCGGGGGCCGTGGCCAAGGCACAGGAGCTGCTGGCCACGGTGGGGCTGGCGGACAAGTGCGATTCCTACCCCAGTGAACTCTCCGGTGGCCAGCAGCAACGGGTGGCCATCGCCCGTGCCTTGGCAATGGAACCGACGCTGATGCTCTTTGACGAACCAACCTCGGCGCTTGACCCTGAGCTGGTCGGCGACGTGCTGGAGGTCATGAAGCTGATGGCACGGTCGGGCATGACGATGGTGGTGGTCACCCACGAGATCGGATTCGCCCGCGAAGTAGGCGATACCTTGGTGTTCATGGACGGAGGCGTCATCGTCGAGACGGGGAATCCGCGGGCCATGATCGCGCAGCCGCAACACCCCCGGACCCGTGCCTTTCTGGCACAAGTGCTGTGAGTATTACGCTGGCCGCAGACGGGGCGGCAACGGACCCGGACGTTCGGGACAGGATCCTCGGGGTGATCGATCGGTGGGCACCCGAACTGGTGGGGTTGAGCCACAGCCTGCACAAAGAACCCGAGGTGGGCCTTGAGGAGTATCGCTCGAGGGACAAGATTTCCGCCTTGCTCCGTTCGGCGGGCTTTGAGGTAGCGCACCCGGCAGGGAGTCCGGCCACCGCCCTGGTGGCGCGATGCGGCTCCGGCGAGCTGGTCATCGCGCTCTGCGCCGAATATGACGCCCTGCCCGGGATTGGCCATGCCTGCGGGCACAATGTCAACGGTGCCGCCGCCGTCGGTGGAGCCGTCGGACTGGCAAGCATGGCGGACAGGTTGGGCCTGACCGTCAAGCTCATTGGCACCCCGGCGGAGGAATCCACGGGCGGCAAGATCGACTTGCTTCGGGCAGGCGCCTTCGACGGTGTCGCTGCGGCAATGATGGTTCATGCCAACGGATCAGATGAGGTGGGCGGTTCCTCCTACGCACTGGCCCTCTGGGACGTGCGCTACACGGGTAAGGGCGCCCACGCGGCTGCCGCTCCGTGGTGCGGGGTTAATGCTGCAGATGCCGTCACCCTTGCCTACCAGGCTGTAGGTCTGTTGCGGCAGCAGCTTCCTGTGGGGCAGATCGTCTCCTTCATCATTCATGAAGCCGGCCAGGCACCCAACATCATTCCGGCGGGTGCGAGGGCAAGCGTGGAGCTTCGCGCGTCCTCAATGGCGGGCTTGGAGAAGTTGCAAGAAGCGGTGCGCCGCTGCCTGCAGGCCGGTGCATTGGCAACGGGTGCTGAGCTTGCGGTGAGCCAGCGGGGCGGTGAATTTGCGGAGCTCCGCCAGGACCCTGGCCTGACGGGGGCGTATGTGCAGGCCATGGCAACCCTCGGCCGCATCCCATTCGACGCCGCCGGTGCACCGCGTGCCTCCACCGACATGGGCAATGTCTCGCAGCACCTGCCAAGCATCCAGCCAATGATCGGCTACGACGTGGGCGGTGCAGTCCACCACACACCCCAATTCACTGAACACGGGATCACTCCGTCAGCGGACCTTGCCGTGCTCGACGGCGCCCGCGGCCTGGCGCTGGCCGGGGCAATCATCGCGGCCGACCCTGCCCAGCGAAAACGTCTCCTGGATCAGGCAGGCGCCAGAAAACTAGTCACCAAGCCACACGAGAGGCCCCAGAAATGAAAACAACAATCAAGGTTCGGCGCACCGCCATGGCAGCGGCAGCATGCCTGGGAGTCGTGCTGGCGTGCAGCTCCTGTGGTGCCATATCCGTGGCTGGCGCACCCGTCTCCCCGGGCACTCAGTCCGGCACGCACCAGAAACTGGCGGACAAGCTCCCCGCTGACATACGCCAGAAGGGATACGTGGTGGTTGCCACGAACCCGATGTATCCGCCCTTTGAAACCCTTGACGCAGACCAGAAGACCATTCGTGGGCTGGATCCGGACCTGCTCGAAGCCATGGCCAAGCAGCTGGGCATCACCGTCAAATTTCAACAGGCCGGATTTGACTCGATCATTCCGGGGCTTCAGGCCAAACGGTATGACATGGCCATGTCGGGCATGACGGACACGGTCCAGCGCCAGGACAAGGTCAAGTTCGTGGACTATTTCCAGGTGGGCGGCGGCATCGTCATGAATGCCGGCGATCCAGCAGCGAATGGACCGTTGCCGGATGTCCTGTGCGGCAAGCAGGTGGGCGTTGGCATTGGAACCATAACGGTGGACCTGGGCAAGAAGGCATCCGAAAGCTGCACGGCCCGGGGGCGCAAGCCGATCGGCATCCAAAATTTTCCGGGGGTCTCGGACTCCATGCTGGCCCTCCATGCCGGCCGAATCGGCTACGTGTGGACGGACACTGTGTCGGCCCAGACCCAGGTGAAGAAGGGAAACGGCACCTTTGTCTCTATTCCTGACGGCACCCCGGCCGCGCCCACGGGCATTGCCTTCCCGAAGGATTCGGGGGCCTTGGCCGCGGCGTTCCAGTCAGCTCTCCAGGCGATTATTGACGATGGATCATACAAGTCGATTCTTGACACTTATGGCCTGGCCGGCGGCGCGCTGGACACTGCCACTGTGAATGGGGGGAAGGACTAGGCCGTTGGCCGTGCCCGTTACAGCCCCTTGACCCGGAGCACCCGGTCCGCCCGGTGGGCCATCGACTCGATGAGCCTGGCATTGTTCTCATCCGAGCCAAGCGCCCACAGCCGCGCGTCCGCCGCCGACTTCCCGTAGTCCATGTGCCGGTTGATGAGCCAGTGGTGCCGCCGGTCCCGGTCCGGGTCCAGGAACCAGGATTCCGTGAGGCAGGCGCGGGCGGCCGGCCAGGCGCCGGTCTCCGCAAGCAGGTAGTTCCCCTCCGTGACCACAAGGGGGACCTCCGCGAGGACAGCGATGCTGCCGGCTATCGGCTCCTCCAAGTCGCGGTTGAAGCTGGGCGCATAGACAACCTCGCCCGGCTGCTGGTCCCGGATCCGCAGCAGCAGGCTCGCGAATCCGGCGTCGTCGAAGGTCTGGATGGCGCCCTTGACCTGGCGCAGCCCCTTGGCCAGCAGCACGGCGTTGGCCAGGTGGAAGCCGTCCATCGGGACCAGCACGGCCCGCTCCGGACCCAACGCCGAAACGATGAGGCTGCCCACCGTGGATTTGCCCGCGCCGGGGGCTCCCGTGATGCCCAGGATGGCCCTGCCACCTCGGGCGGCGAGGGCGGACGCGCTTTCAACCAGCTCGTCAATCTGGACCGCGGTGGTCATGGTCGTACCGTCCTCAAGTAGTCAAGCGGCCCGCTGCCGGCCAGCCCGCCCAGCCATTCCCGGGTGCCCGGCCAGGCGCACTTGAGCGCCGCTATGTGGCCCGCAAATTTCAGCGCCGCGGCCGGTTCCAGCCGGCCGGCGCCGCCAAACGTTCGTGCAAAACTATATGCCCCGTGAAAGAAATCACCGGCACCCAGCGTGTCCACCGCGCGGAACTGCTCCATGTCCACGGAGCCCCCGCCCTGCCGGCCCAGCCACCGCACGGGTGCCGGCCCGTCAGTGACGGCGGCCAGCTCCGCACCCCGGTCCAGGATCCACCGGAGCGTGCCGCCGCAGTCCGGGACGGCGAAGTCCGCCGAACACACCACCTCGGTGGCCAGCGGCACCAGCTCCGCCATGACGTCCTTCCAGCGCCCGGCATCCACCACCCTCGGGATGCCCCGTTCACGGCCCCAGCGGGCGGCGGCCAGCGCCAGGTCCCGATGGTGGCCGTCAAGATGGACGACGTCGGCCCTCCCCAGCGCGTCCAGCGCCGCCTTGACATCCGCCTCGCCAAGCAACGGGGCGTGCGCCAGCTGGCGCTGCCTGCCCAGGGCATCGGTGGAGACAATCTGCCGCTCGCCCGTGGCATCGTCCACCGTGATGGTGGAGACGGACGGCTGGTATCCCGCGTCGGCAAGGTCCACCAGTGCCACGCCCCGCGCCGCCAAATCTTCCCGGACCACGGCGGAAATGCTCCCGTGGCCCAGCCGGGTCACCAATGTGGCGCGGCCGCCCAGGGCCGAAAAGACCACGGCGGCATTCAGTGCGGGCCCGCCGCCCGCCACATCCTGGCGCAGCGCCGTGGCTTTGGCATTGCGCCCGGGGAACTCCTTGACCCGCTGAATGATGTCCAGGGTGGAAAGCCCCACAAAAACGCCGTGCGGAAATCTGCCGGCGGACGGCGGCTCAGGCTCCACCGTTCTTCTCTTCCTCGCTCGGCTCCAGCGCTCCCGTCATCAGGGCCACCACCTCGGCCATGCTGCGCACCTTGGGGTCCACCACGGCGGTGCGTTTGCCGAGGCGGTGGACATGGATGCGGTCAGCCACCTCAAAAACGTGCGGCATGTCGTGGCTGATCAGGATCACCGGCAGGCCGCGCTCGCGGATTTGGCGTATCAGGTCCATGACCATCCCGGATTCCCGCACGCCCAGGGCAGCGGTGGGCTCGTCCATGATGATGACGCGCTTGCCAAATGCGGCGGAACGGACCACTGCCACACCCTGCCGCTGCCCGCCGGAAAGCGTTTCAACCGCCTGGGTTGCGGACTTGACGCCAATCTTCAAGTCCGTCAGGTGTTGCATGGATTCGGCCCTCATCCGCGGCTTGTCCAGCTGGCGAAGCACGGTGCCCAGAAACCCCTTCTTGCGGAGCTCCCGGCCCAGGAACACGTTGCTGGCAATGTCCAGCGCCGGGATCACGGCCAGGTCCTGGTAGACAGTTTCGATGCCGTGGTGCCGCGCGTCCAGTGTGGTCCGGAACCGGACTGGCTCGCCGTCCATCCTGATTTCGCCGGAATCCGGCACCAGCGCCCCGGAGAGTGCCTTGATGAGGCTGGACTTTCCCGCCCCGTTGTCGCCAATCACGGCCAGCACCTCGCCGGCACGCAACTCAAAATCTGCGCCGTTGATGGCCGTGACCGAGCCGTACCGCTTGACCAGGTTTTTGGCCTCCAGGACCACTGTGGGTGAATTGGTCACTGCGTCCTCCTGCGGGCGATCTGGTCAAACGCGACGGCCAGGATGACCAGGACGCCGGTGGCGATGTTTTGGTACAGGTTGTCCACCCCGATCAGGGTCAGCCCGTTGCGCAGCACGCCCACGATCAGCGTCCCGATCAGCGTCCCCACCACGGATCCGCGGCCGCCAAAGAGGCTGGTCCCGCCAATGACGACTGCGGTGATCGTGTCCAGGTTGGCCGTCTGGTACGCATTGGGGTCGGCATTCGGAATGCGCCCCAGTGCGGCCCAGGCGGCAATCATCGCAATGACTCCCGTCATGATGTAGACCATGAGCAGCGTCCGGTTGATCTTGATGCCTGTGAAGCGGGCCGCCGTCGGATTTCCGCCCACTGCGTAGACGTGCTTGCCGCCCGCCGTTTGGTTCAGGACATAAAAGGCGACCGCATACACCACCACCAGCAGGCCCACACCAAGCGTGGTCCGCCAGGCGCCAATGCCGAAATCCTGGCCAAAGAACGTCAGCAGCGGGTCCGTCACAGGGTAGGTGGCGGAACCGGCATAGAGCTGGCTGGCAGCCGCCACCGCCGTAAACGTCCCAAGGGTCACGATGAACGGCGGCAGCCGGAGGAATGACGCCAGGGATCCGTTGATGGCGCCGACGGCCACACAGACCACCAGGGCGATGAGCAGCGCGCCCACCCCTCCGGCACTTTGCACGGTCTTGGCCATCACGATGGTCCCCAGAACCGCGATGGCGCCGATGGACAAGTCAATGCCGGCGGTCAGGATCACGATGGTCTGGGCCACGGCCAGGATGCCAATCACTATGGACTGCTGGCCAATCAGCGACAGGTTGTAGGGGCTGAGAAACCGTGGCGAGCCGATGGAAAACACAACCACGGCAAGGATGAGTGCTGCCAGCGGCCCCACAAGCGGCTGCCGTGCAACCCACGTCCAGTCGCGGCGTGATCCAGGCGGTGCGGGGCTGATGGTGTTGCTGCTGGTTGTCATGGCTTACCTTCCTACTTTCCGCTATCCCCAGCAGTTCTGCAGGCCCCAGGCGGTGTCCTTTGAGTCCAAGCCGGTGACGGGATGGTCGGTGATCAGTTGGGCCCCGGTGTCAATGAAGCCGCTGGGCTTGGTGCCATCCTTGGCGAAGGTCACAACGGCGTCAACGCCCTTCTGCGCCATCTTGGCCGGGAACTGCATTACGGTGGCGCCGATCTTGCCGGACTTCACGTTCGCCACGCCGGTGCAGCTGCCGTCAATGGAGGCCATGGTGATCTGGGCGGTCTTGCCGGCCGCGCTGATCGCCTGGTAGCCGCCAGCCGCGGCTGGCTCGTTGATCGTGTAGACGGCATTGGCGTCGGGAACCCGCTGGAGCAGGTTTTCCATGGCCGTCTGGGCCTTGGTCTGGTCGCCGTTGGTGTTCTCCATGCCGGCGATTTCCGGCGAGCCTGCGGCAATGCCCATGCCCTCCAGGAAACCGTTGTGGCGGAAGTCATCCACCGTGCCGCCGGGAGTGCCGTCGAGCATCAGGAGCTTGGGTGTCTTCGCGCCAAGGGTGCCCTTGACCCATTTGCCTTCAAATACGCCGGCCTGCTTGTTGTCCGTGGCAAACGTTGCGTCCACGGCGTTTGCAGGGTCGGTGGCCGTGTCAAGGGCAATAACGACGACGCCGGCGTCCCGGGCGGACTTGATGGCGGCCAGGATGCCGGTGGAGGAGTTGGGCGTAATCAGGATGCCCTTGACTCCCTGGCTGACCAGGTTCTCAATCGCGGTCACCTGGCCCTCGTTGTCGCCGTCGAACTTCCCGGCGAGGGCGATCAGGTCCGCGCCCTGCTTGGCAGCCTCGGCCTTGGCGGCCTCGCGCAGCTTGACGAAGTACGGGTTGGTGTCGGTCTTGGTGATCAGGCCGACTTTCACATTGGCTGACGCCCCGCCGCCGCTGTTGGTGGTTCCGGGGGTGCTGGAGCCGCCGCACGCCGAGGCCGTCATGGCAATGGCGCCCGCCAGGACCAGGGCTGAAAGTGAGCGGTGAATGCCGCTGTGGTGGGTGATTTTCCGGAAACTGCTGATGTTCGTCATCTGGACTCCTTCGACCAGTGAGGCAGGGACCTGCCGTCGAGTGGCTCCACTGTAAGCACCTCGCAAACGCTTGCGCAAGCGTTTGAATTAAAATATTGTGAGAGGTGCCACATACTGAACGAAGTCAATTGAGGAGGACTCTTGGGTACCATGGCCGACGTCGCCCGGGAAGCTGGAGTCTCCATCAGCACTGTTTCCCATGTCCTCAATGAGACGCGCCCGGTCAGCCCTGACACCCGGCAACGGGTCATGGACGCCATGGCCGCCACGCACTTTCGGCGCAATGCCCTGGCTACGGCACTGGTCACCTCCCGCACGCACGCCATCGGGCTCTCGATTTCCGCGCTGCAAAACCCATACTTCGCCAACCTGGTTCATGCCATTGAGAAGCGCGCCTCAGCCCGGGGATACAGCCTAGTCATGGGGGATTCGCACGACGACGCCGAGGTGGAGGGGACCTTGCTGGGCACGCTGCTGGACCGGCGGGTGGACGGGATGATCATTGCCCCGGCCCCGCACAGCGAAACGGCCAACCTGCCGCGCATTCTGGCCGACGGCACGCCCGTGGTCCTCATTGACCGCCATGCCGACGTGGACTGCGACCAGGTGGCGCCGGACAATGTGGAACCGACACGACTGATCACCGCCCACCTCATTGAGCACGGGCACCGGCACATCGCAGCCATCACGGGCCTGCCGGGCATACAGTCCACCGAAGAGCGCATCGAAGGCTTCCGGGCAGCCGTAGCCGCCGCCGGGCCCGGGGTGCAGTCAGTCATGGCCGTGGGAAATTCGAAGGCCAAGGACGCCTACCGGGCCGTGACAAAGTTGTTCAGCAACGCCGAGTCCCGCCCCACGGCACTGGTGGTGCTGAACAACGCCATGACCATCGGGTCCATGCAGGCACTGAAGGACCTGGGCCTGAAGGTGCCCGGCGACGTGGCCTTGGCCTGCTACGACGACTTCGAATGGGCGGACGTCTTCGAGCCGCAGCTGACCGCCATCGAACAGGACGTGAAGTCCATGGGGCGCACCGCCGTCGACCTTTTGATCGACAGGATTGACGGCAAGGCCTCACCGCGCCAGGTGCTGCGCACCAAGACCATCTACCACCACAGAAATTCCTGCGGCTGCACCGATTGACCAAGGAGCCTGCCATGCCCATTGCCACCCCGGACGAATATGCCCACATGCTGGATACAGCAAAGGCGGCGGGCTTTGCGTATCCGGCCATCAATGTCACCTCCTCCCAGACCCTCAATGCGGCCCTGCGGGGATTTGCGGAGGCGGGAAGCGATGGAATTATCCAGGTGTCCGTGGGGACTGCGCAGTATCTTTCCGGGGCGGCGAACCACCGGCTGGCCGGTTCGCTGGCACTTGCCGCTTACGCGCACGAGGTGGCCTGCCACTACTCGGTGAGGATTGCCCTGCACACCGACCATTGTCCGGAGGCCAACCTCGAGGACTGGGTGCTGCCGCTGCTGGACCACTCCATCCGGCGGGTCAAGGGCGGGCAGTTGCCGCTGTACCAGTCGCACATGTGGGATGGTTCCGCGCTTCCCCTCGGCAGGAACCTGGAGGTGGCCCGCCGGCTGTTGGAGCTCTCACAGCAGGCGAGGACCATCCTGGAAGTGGAGGTGGGCGTGGTGGGCGGCGAGGAGGACGGTGTTGAGGGTGCCATGGATGAGCGGCTCTACACGACCATTGACGACGCCCGCCGGCTGGTGGGGGAGTTGGGGACAGGGGCGCAGGGCAGGTATCTGGCCGCGCTGACCTTCGGCAATGTCCACGGCGCGTACAAGCCGGGCCATGTGAAGCTCCGGCCGGCCCTGCTGGGCGAAATCCAGGCCGCCCTGGCGGACCAAACGGGCATTGACCGCCCGCTGGACCTGGTGTTCCACGGCGGCTCCGGCTCCACTGCGGACGAAATTCGCCAGGCTGTGGGGCATGGGGTGGTGAAGATGAACATCGACTCGGACACGCAGTACGCCTTCACCCGCTCCATTGCCGGCTACATGCTCTCCCGATATGACCAGGTCCTCAAGCTCGACGGCGACGTCGGGGTGAAGAAATCCTATGACCCGCGCTCGTGGGGGAAGCCGGCTGAACAGGCGATGGCCGGCCGCGTGGTGGAGGCGGCGCAACAGCTTGGCTCCGCAGGCCGCCGCATGAAGTAGACGCATCGGCCGGGCCAGACGTGTTGGCCCGCGGTGTCGACTGGCCCCGGTGGTGTGAATTGGCGGGGTCATGGTGTCTGGTTTGTGGCGGTGGGGAGGCCGTGGTGGAAGATGTTGCGGATCGGGGTTTGGGTCGGGTCGAGCTTGTAGGCCGGTGTGTACCAGGGGGTGCCGTTGGTGAGTTTGATACTCCAGAGGCCCTGGTGGATGGCGACGTGATGGGCTCTACAGAGCAAGGCTCCGTTTTCGACGCTGGTTTCCCCGCCGTCCATCCAGGGGATGATGTGGTGGGCGTCGCACCAGTAGGCGGGGCGGGTGCAGCCGGGGTGGGAGCATCCCTTGTCGCGGGCAATAAGGATTTTGCGTTGGGCCTTGGTGAAGAAGCGTTGGGTGCGTCCGACGTTGAGGATTTCCTGGCCGTTGCCCAGAAGCATGGTGGTGACGTCGGCGTCGCAGAGTTCGGTGCTGAACAGGCCCAGGGGTTGGGGGCCGGAGTAGGGCAGGAAGGCGATTCCGCCGGGGCGCCCGTCCTTGGTTTTTCGTTGGAGGTCTTCTTCGGTGGTGGAGATGAAGAGTTGGGGCTTCAGTCCGCCGTTGTCGGGGAGTTTGCTGGTGCGGGCGGCCAGGCGGATGCAGTCGATCATGCCGTCGAGGAGTCGTTGGGCGCGGGTGCGCCGGTCGGTTAGGACGGGGTTGGTGTTGGCCGGGTCGATGGGGTCCAGGCCGGGCAGTTCCTGTCCGGATCCGGGCGCGGGCACCCAGACCCCATTGACCAGGTGCGGCCACGGC
>NZ_JAJLOZ010000150.1:0-992 GCF_025548615.1 Arthrobacter sp. A2-55
CTAAGAAAATCCGCCAATAGGCCCTGACCGTTAGGGCTTGCGCTTGGGCCTGGTGTCCCATCGGTGGGTGTGCCAGGCCTCGCGGATCAGGCGCCGCAGGACGATGATGCTGTTGGCCAGGCTGATCATGGCGTCGATGACCCGGGCCCGGCGTTCGGTGCAGACCAGGAGTTTCTTGAAGCCGCGGGTGTGCCAGGCGTTGGTTCGTTCGACCACCCAGCGGGCGCCGGCCTGGAGCGGTTCGCCCTTGGTGCTGATGACCCATTCGCACCCGAGTTCGGTGAGCAGGGTGCGGGTCTTGGAGCTGTCGTAGCCGGCGTCCAGGTGCACGGTGATCTGCGGTGGCAGGTGGAATCCGAAGCGTGAGAGCTTTTCCAGGGTGGGGCGCAGCAGTGGGGAGTCGTGCCGGTTGGCCGGTGCGGCCACGCAGCCCAGCGGGATGCCCTTGCCGTCGGTGAGGACGGAGCGTTTGGTGCCCGGTTTTCCGCGGTCCACCGGGGATTTTCCGGCCAGTTCTCCTCCGCAGGGTGCTTTGACGATGCACCCGTCCACGGTGAGGTTCTCGAGTTCCAGGCCGGTGATCCGGTCGTAGGCTTCCAGGCAGAGTTGTTCGAGGGTGGTGAAGATTCCGGCGTTGATCCATTCATCGCGGCGTCGCCGGATCGTGGTGGCCGAGCATCCGGTGTCGCTGATCTTCTCGTAGGAGGCTCCCAGGACGAGGACCTGGATGAGTTTGTCGAAGACCACGCGGTTGGTGATTCGTGGCCGGTGGCAGCCCAGCGGGTGGTGGTTCGCCACCGGTGGGATCAGTGCCTCGAATTGGCACCAGAGTGGTTCGATGAGGAATGATGGAAGGGCAGGCACGATTCTCCTGGTCAAACGTTTTCTTGGTCGAAAACATGTTTAACAGGGGTCGTGCCTGCCTTGCTTCTTAATGACGCTTAATTACGCTGACGTGCGGCTTATGGGTGCCGGCCCGGACGCCTATTGGC
>NZ_JAJLOZ010000151.1:0-875 GCF_025548615.1 Arthrobacter sp. A2-55
TGCGGGCCGGTCGTCGCGGTTCCCGTAGGGGCGCCCGCCTTGACCGCCGCGGTTGTCGCGATCGCCAAAGGGCTTCCGGTCACCGTACGAGCGGTCTCCGGAACCACCGCGGCCTTGGCCGCCATTGAATCCACCGCCGTTGCTCCCGCGGGAATTCCCGTCGCGATTTCCACCCTGATGCTCAGCCATGCCGACTCCTAAACCTATGAGCGCACTAACTGGCACAGTAACAGCCGCTCTTCACTATTGATCTTGTCCAACACAAAACCTCCGGACCCATTGGTCCACACTCCAGTCTAGTCGAGGCGGAGAGCCCCACCCATGAATCTGGCGTATCTGGACAAGATGAGTGGCCAATCACAAACAAGGTGGCTGTCGCCGGCCGTCATCGCCTCAAAACCAATGGAGATGCGGCAGGCACCGTCCACTACGTCCTCAAAACGAACTTCAACTTCCGACGACGACAGCGGGGCATCTGCCACACGCCAGTCGAGCCTCAGGAGTGTTGGCGACTCCCATTCAACGATATCGGCCCATGCCAACTCATCGCCGTCCTCGCCCTCCTCGACAAAGTTGTCCCGAAGGAAGGCGACATGCGAGCCTTCACCAAATTCACTCTGCTCCGAGACTGGCCACCAGAGATGAACGGCGTCTGTAAATCCGTCAAAAGCATGGACTGCGTCAGTTCCCACCACCTCAGATATCACCTGCCAGGTGGCTTCTGCAGGCGAAACGTAGTCAGGTTCGGGGGCATGTGAAAAGATGCTGGACATTTGGACAGCCTACGGCGCCCTGCTGTGAAAAGCACGCAGCTGCCCCGGCACCTCCTTCACTGAGGCCGCGTTGCCGGCCTGCGTGTTGTGTTGTGTCTGGGG
>NZ_JAJLOZ010000152.1:0-828 GCF_025548615.1 Arthrobacter sp. A2-55
CCCCGGGCAAGGAAAACGTGGTTGTTGATTCCTGAAACGGCTCCCGAAGCTGGCACGATCACCACGCTCCTGGAAGCCATCAAAGAACTCTCACGGCAACGCCGAAAACGACTACCTCTGCCAGCCTGAGAAACAAGGAACTGGCCCCTACAACCACCCAGAACAACCCCATCGGAAGACGTGGAACCCGACGCCCAGCCGACGACACCAGGCCACATCCGCATGCCCAAAACCCCGAAATCAGACCGACAGCGAGCCAAACCGCTACCAGGCCAACACCCAGATCTTCATGCAAAATCCGGGCTAAGCCGCCACCACCTGTTTTGTCCTGTAAGCAATCGGATACAAGACAGGCTGACGAGACATGTTTGAAGCCCAGCAACCTCGCGACCGCTACTGTCCCGCAACCATGTACTGCAACTCGTTTATTGATTTCGAATGGGCAAAGTCCCTTACGAGACACCTATAGCCTGGTTGAAACGGACCAATACAGCTCTTACTTATCCAATTGCGACCATTGCAGGAGCGTCAAACTGAACCGATAACGCCGGATACTGTTCCGTTGTTCGTGACGGGCCCTCCCCCAGCTGGTGCCGTCATTGGCTGAAAAGAACTGGTCCACAGTGTGCGGCGACACGGCAGCGGCAAGGCTTGGACCATGGGGAACATGCCCGGTAGCCGGCCACCCCCCCGGCTGGGACAAGACCCCAGTCCTATGTCGGTCCTGAATCACCTTGTTGCCTCATTGCAATACCTCCGGGAAGCTGAGTCGTTGCCTCATTTAGAAACCTCCGCTAGGACCTTTTGTTCCACCAGGTATTGACAGGT
>NZ_JAJLOZ010000153.1:0-685 GCF_025548615.1 Arthrobacter sp. A2-55
GCCGTCGGGGCCGTAGCGGTTCCTGTGGAAGGGGATGGTGTGGTCGAGTTCGCAGGACGCGGCGTCCCGGTCGCAGCCGATCCCGGTGCAGGTGGGTGATTTTGCCCGGACGAGGCGTTTCATGTCTTCGGGGGGCTGGTAGCTTCGTCTCCCGATGTCGGTCACGGTGCCGGTGACGGGGTCGGTGAGGAATTTGTACCAGGAATCGGACTCGCCGGCGAGTTCCCTGGCCTGTCCGGCCGGGATGTGCCCGTATCCGTCGAGGTAGCCGGGGTCCTCGGAGGCGCCGGTGGCCGTGGCCGCGGTGAGGTGGATGTTGATCCTCGCCGGCACCCGCGCCCTGAACCGGGACCCGGCACCGGCGCCCCCGCCGCTTGTGCCGTTGCCGGTGTTTCCGTAGTTGGTGCCCCCGATGCCGGTGATTCCGGTGGTGTCCGCGCTCCCGATGCCGCTGCCGTCGCTGTTGGCGCTTCCCTTGTTGGCGCTTCCCTTGTTGGCGCTTCCGTCGCTGTTGCCACCGGTGCTTCCGTTGTAGGTGCCGTTGCCGGTGTTTCCGGTAGTGGTGCAGTTGCAGTCGCAGTTGGTGCAGGTCCCGGCGGGGTGGAGGAGGGCTTGGTGGAGGAGGTCGGTGAGGGCGTCGGCCCGGTATTCGTTCAGGGACCGGGCTGCCCGGCCGGTGGGGGTC
>NZ_JAJLOZ010000154.1:0-622 GCF_025548615.1 Arthrobacter sp. A2-55
CCCGTCGGGGCCGTAGCGGTTCATGTGGAAGGGGATGGTGTGGTCGAGTTCGCAGGACGCGGCGTCGCGGTCGCAGCCGATTCCGGTGCAGGTGGGTGATTTTGCCCGGACGAGGCGTTTCATGTCTTCGGGGGGCTGGTAGCTTCGTCTTCCGATGTCGGTGACGGTGCCGGTGACGGGGTCGGTGAGGAATTTGTACCAGGAATCGGACTCGCCGGCGAGTTCCCTGGCCTGCCCGGCGGGGATGTGGCCGTATCCGTCGAGGTAGCCGGGGTCCTCGGAGGCGCCGGTGGCCGTGGCCGCGGTGAGGTGGATGTTGATCCTCGCCGGCACCCGTGCCCTGAACCGGGACCCCGCCCCGGCACCCCCGCCGCTTGTGCCCTTGCCGGTGTTTCCCTTGTTGGTGCCGTTGCCGGTGATTCCGGTGGTGTCCGCACTCCCGGTGCCGCTGCCGTCGCTGTTGCCGCCGGTGCTTCCGTTGTTGGTGCCGCAACCGTTGGTGCAGTTGCAGTCGCAGTTGGTGCAGGTCCCGGCGGGGTGGAGGAGGGCCTGGTGGAGGAGGTCGGTGAGGGCGTCGGCCCGGTATTCGTTCAGGGACCGGGCTGCCCGGCCGGTGGGGGTT
>NZ_JAJLOZ010000155.1:0-620 GCF_025548615.1 Arthrobacter sp. A2-55
ACCGGCGGGCGCCACCATGTTCCTGGTGCCGATGAACACGCCCGGGGTCCGGCTGGGCACCCCCATCCACACCATGGACAAGTACCTGCCCGGTGGCCACCCGCATGTGATGTTCGACGGCGTCCGCGTGCCTGACGCCGCCGTCCTCGGCGAGGCGGGCCTCGGCTTCAAATACGCACAGCTCCGCCTGGGCCCGGCCCGGCTCACGCACTGCATGCGCTGGCTGGGGTTGGCCCGCCGCGCACAGGACATTGCCCTGGACCGGGCCAACACCCGCGAAATCTTTGGCGCGCACCTCTCGCAACTGGGCATCGCGCAGGACATGATTGCTCAGTCGGAGCTGGACATCGAAACCTCGGATGCGATCATCGCCAAGTGCGCAGCCCTGCTGGGCGTGGATGCGAAGGCCGGCTCGGCGCTGTCCTCCGTGGCCAAGGTCCACTGCTCGGAGGCCGTCTACCGGGTCATTGACCGCGCCGTGCAGCTGTGCGGCGGCGACGGCGTTTCCGACGGGCTGCCGCTGGCCCAGTACCTGAACGAGGTGCGCCCGTTCCGGATCTATGACGGCTCCACGGAAACCCACAAATGGGCCATTGCCCGCCGGGCGGCCTCGGCACGGC
>NZ_JAJLOZ010000156.1:0-492 GCF_025548615.1 Arthrobacter sp. A2-55
CAGCAGGATGGTCACCAGTGCCACTCCCATGCCAAAGGCGGAGCCGCCGATGACCCCAACGACGGCGGCAGCGAACACTGCTTCGGCCAGGGCCACCATCCACCGGGGAAACGGCTTGGGCGCCTTGATGATGGTGTCCAGGCGGCGGTGGGCCTCCGCGCGCCCCACGCCGCTGCCGACAATGTCCGTCACCAGTTCGTGCACCTGCACCAGGCCGGCATAGTTGCTGGTCCACGACCGCACCACGCGCAGCAAGGTGATGGGCACGCCGTCGCGGTGGGCGTAGTTGATGATGACGGACTGGTTGGTGATGTCCACCTCAATGTTGCGCAGCCCAAAGGCGGCGGTCACGGCGATGATGGACGTCTCCACCTCCAGGGCGCCGGCCCCGTACCGGAACATCGTCTCAGCCAGGCGCAGGGCAAAGTCGATGGTCTTGCGCGCCGACTCATCCGCCTTGCCCACCTGGATCATTGGGTTGGCATACGGACT
>NZ_JAJLOZ010000157.1:0-408 GCF_025548615.1 Arthrobacter sp. A2-55
GAGGTGGCGGCGGGCGGCTTCGGCCAGGCGCGCGGGCTCGTTGCTCAGGGCCGGGTCCACGTCCTCCATTTCGCGCAGGAAGATTTCCCTGATCTGGCTGCGGTTCTTGTGGATGGCCGGGACCAGGATGTGGCTGGGCTTGTCACGGTCCAGCTGGACAATGAGCTCCGCCAGGTCGGTTTCAAAGGCGGCTATGCCCTGCGCTTCCAGGTATTCGTTCAAGCCGATTTCCTGCGTGGCCATGGACTTGACCTTGACCACCTCGGTTTCCCCCGTTGCCCTGATCAGCTCGGTGACAAGCTGGTTGGCTTCCTGGGCGTCGCGGGCCCAGTGGATGATGCCGCCGCGGGCCGTGAAGTTGGCCTCGAACTGCTCCAGCAGCGCCGGAAGGTTCGCCATGGTGGCGTT
>NZ_JAJLOZ010000158.1:0-408 GCF_025548615.1 Arthrobacter sp. A2-55
CAGGTGGCGGCGGGCGGCCTCGGCCAGGCGGGCCGGCTCGTTGCTCAGGGCCGGGTCCACGTCCCCCATTTCGCGCAGGAAGATCTCCCTGATCTGGCTGCGGTTCTTGTGGATGGCCGGGACCAGGATGTGGCTGGGCTTGTCACGGTCCAGCTGGACAATCAGCTCCGCCAGGTCGGTTTCAAACGCGGCAATGCCCTGCCCTTCCAGGTATTCGTTCAGCCCGATTTCCTGCGTGGCCATGGACTTGACCTTGACCACCTCGGTTTCCCCCGTTGCCCGGATCAGCTCGGTGACAAGCTGGTTGGCCTCCTGGGCGTCGCGGGCCCAGTGGACGGTGCCTCCGCGGGCCGTGAAGTTGGCCTCGAACTGCTCCAGCATGGCCGGAAGGTTCGCCATGGTGGCGTC
>NZ_JAJLOZ010000159.1:0-353 GCF_025548615.1 Arthrobacter sp. A2-55
CCGGCGCGGTGGAGCACGGCCAGGGGTTCGGCGGCGTCGCGCGTGTCGGTGCAGACCATGAGCGCAAAGGCGCCCTCGGCCGCCTCGGTGGCGGCGGCCAGGACGGCGGCGTCGGCCATGGTCAGCAGCCCGGTGATGGCGACGAGCGGGCCGCGGCGCCGGGTCTGTACCAGCTTGTCCACGAGGAGTTCGGCCAGCGGGACCTGTGATTCGGTGCGGGATTCACTCCGGGATTCACCGCGGGATTCGGTGCGGACGTGATCACTCGCCACCTTGGCGGCCGTCCGTGCGCGCGGCCCCCGGGCTGTCAGTTCCACCGCGGCCAGCGACTGCGCCACGGCCAGCGAGCCCGA
>NZ_JAJLOZ010000016.1:0-60887 GCF_025548615.1 Arthrobacter sp. A2-55
CCGGCAAGGCGCCCATCCATGCCGGCCAGCCGGGATTCCAGCAGAAGTTTGACCGCGACGGCGACGGGATCGGCTGCGAATAGCACCTCGCTGCCCGGTCACGAAAGACACTGGCAAGCCCACCAGTTTTGGCTAAAATTGAAGAGTGGGCACGCAGAATGATCCGCCGGTGGTCCCGGCGCTTTGGATTCGCCACGACAGCGACATCTTGCCGCTGTGGTGGGACCGGCTGTGCACGGAGATGGGCCCCGTGCCGGCGTCGCGCTATGCCGGCGGCCTCTTTGACCAGGACCGGCGCAGGCCCATCGCGCAGTGGTACAACCCCGCCTTGAACGCTGCCCTGCTGGTGGCGATCGAAACAGGCCCGGAGTGGCCCGTGCAGCGTTTCGCGGTGTTTTACGCCCCGCCCGGGCGCGGGTTCACCAAGGTCCACATGAACAACCACGAATGGTTCACCCGCACGCCCAAGAAATCGCCCACCGAAGAGGAGGCGTTTGCGGCGGCGGTCCGCTCCGCGGAGGAGTTCCTGCAGGTGGAAATGGACTTCATCTAAAATCCAAAAGCCATCCGCGCCGCCAGGAAGGCCATGACTACGGCGATTGCGCCGTCGAGCACCCGCCATGCGGCCGGCTTGGCGAACACAGGGCGCAGGAGCCTGGCGCCAAAGCCGAGCGCGCTGAACCACAACACACTGCCCAACACCGCACCGACACCAAACCACCACCGCAGCTCGCCGTGCTGGTTGGCCAGCGTGCCCAGCAGCAGCACGGTGTCCAGGTACACGTGGGGGTTCAGCCAGGTCAGCGCCAGCACCGTGGCCAGCACCGCCTTGCGGCCCAGCGCGCCCTGCCGCCCGGATGCCGTCAGGGTGCCGGGGCGGAAGGCCCGCCGGGCTGCGAAAACGCCGTAGGCCAGCAGGAAGGCCGCCCCGGCCAGGCGGATCACCACCACCACGGCGGGCGCGGCGCGGATCAATTCACCGATGCCGACGATCCCGGCGGCGATGAGGACCGCATCGCTGAGCATGCAGACCAGGACCACCAGGCCCACATGTTCCACGCGCAGGCCTTGGCGCAGCACAAACGCGTTTTGCGCGCCGATGGCAATGATGAGGGCCAGTCCGGCGCCGAGTCCGGTGGCCGCTGAGGACAGAATATCGAGTGGAGTCACATCACCGAAGCTACTAGGCTGGCCATATCAAGTACAGCTAATTGTTCTTGACATACATAAGGAACTCTAATGTTGAACTTTCAAACGGAGCAGCTGCGGACGTTCCTGGCGGTGCTTGAACACGGCACTTTCGACTCAGCGGCTGGCGAACTGCACGTCACGGCGTCGGCCGTTTCCCAGCGCATCAAGGCCATGGAGCAGGCAGCCGGGCAGGTGCTGCTGCAGCGCACGGCCCCCGTCCGGGCCACGGCTGCCGGCGTCGTGGTGCACAAGCTGGCCCGGCAGCTGCGCCAGCTGGAGTCCGACTGCGCGGCGGAACTGGGCCTGGCCGGCGCCCGCGGCACGGCGATTCCCATGGTGGTCAACGCCGATTCCCTCGCCACGTGGTTTGTCGACGCGCTGGCCGCCGTGCCGGAAGACGCAGGGCTCAGCTTTGAGGTGCTGCGCGAGGATGAGCAGCATTCGGCAGGCCTGCTTCGCACCGGGGAGGTCATGGCCGCCGTCACCGCCACGCCCGACGCCGTCCAGGGCTGCTCCGTTGCCCCGCTCGGCTCCCTGCGGTACCGCGCAGTGGCCTCCGCGGGCTTCATGGCGCGCTGGTTCCCCGGCGGCTTCCAGGCGCAGCGCTTTCCTGCCGCACCGGCAGTGCAATTTGACCGCACGGACACGCTGCAGGACAACTTCCTTGCCGCGTTGGCCGGCGTGCCCCTTTCCGGCCCCCAGCAGTTCATTCCGGACACCATCCAGTTCGCCCGCGCCGTGGAGCTGGGCCTGGGTTGGGGCCTGATGCCGGAACCGCACTGCCGCGCGGGCCTGCGCGCCGGAACCCTGGTGGAACTGGTTCCCGGCCGCATCACCCGGGTGCCGCTTTACTGGCAGCGATGGAAGATCCAGTCCCCCGCCCTGGACGTGCTGACGGCGGCTGTCACCACGACGGCGGCTGCCGCACTTCGGTAGCAGCCGCCTGCCGGCGGACCGCTGCCCCCATCTCCTCAACAATCCGGCGCAGAATGGGCCGCGGCGTGGCAAAGTTCAGCCGCACCCAGCCGGGTCGGCCGCAGGCGGCGCCGTCCACGAGGGCCACCCGGGCGTGGTCGCGGAAGTAGTCAGCCGGAACGGCCCCGCCCAGGGGAAGCGGGGTGCAGTCGATGAAGGCCAGGTAGGTCCCGGCCGGCTGGATGTACGCTGCCCCGGGCAGGTGTTCGCCCAGCAGCCCGCCCAGCAGCTGCCGGTTGCCGTCCAAATACGCCAGCACTTCTGCCAGCCAGGCACCGCCGTCCCGGTAGGCTGCGATGTTTGCCACCACCCCGGGAGTGCTGGGGCCGTGCTCCACAAAATGGCCCACGCCGGCCCACAGTTCGCGGTCCGCGGCGTTGGAAAGGATCATTTGCGCCGCCTTCAGCCCGGCCAGGTTCCACGCCTTCGACGCGGACGTGGCCGTCACTGTGTGGTTCGCCGCGGCGGGACTGACGGAAGCGTACGGAACGTGGGTGCCGCCGTCATACACCAGGGGCGCATGGATCTCATCGGAGAACACCCGGGCACCGTTCGCCGCAACGATCTCCGCAATCCGGGCCAGCTCATCCCGGCTGTAAACCTTCCCGAGCGGGTTGTGGGGGTTGCACAAAATGAGCAGGCCGCCGCCGGCCAGCGCCGCGTCGAGGGCGGGAAAGTCCAGCTCCCACCCCGAACCCGTCCGGAGCATGGGCACCGTGACCAGCTCCCGGCCGTACACCGCGGGCAGCTCCAAAAACGGCATGTAGGCCGGCGTGGGGACCACAATTTTGGCCCCCTGCGCGCTGAAATGCCTGACCGTCCACTCCAGCGCCGTCAGCACGTCGGCCACGGGCCGGATCCAGTCGGCCGGCACCTCCCAGCCGTGCCGGGCCAGCAGGAATTCGCTGCAGGCCGCCCCCATTTCGTCGATGAGGCCGCCGGGGAGATAGCCCACCAGCCCGCGCGCCACCGCCTCCTGCACGGCACCGGCAATGGGTGCCGCCAGGCCAAAGTCCATTTCCGCCACCCAAGCCGGCAGCCGGTCCTCAACGCCCGTCCATTTCAAGCTGCCGGCAGCACGCAGCTCATCCGCCGTGATGGCGTCAAACCGTGCCGACGCGTTCCGGGCCGTGCGCCCCGGCAGATCTTTCATGACGTGCTGCTCCTCTGTCACACTTGTGCTTGACCGAATGCCCTTGGGCACATCGTCCCACGACACCTAGGATTCATGCATGCCTCCTCCCGTTGCCAGCCACGGTGCCGAGCCGTCCCGCCGCCGCAACCAGCTGGTCCTGGTGGCTGGCCAGTTGCTGTCCGGCGTAGGCGTTGCCTCCGGCATTTCCGTGGGCGGCATCTTGGCCGCGGAGCTGGCAGGCACCACGGCGGCGTCCGGCTTTGTGCAGACGGCCTCCACCCTGGGTGCCGGGCTGGTGGCGGTCCCGCTGGCCAATTTGGCCGTACGGGCAGGGCGCCGCTGGGCGCTGAGCACGGGCTTCGCCCTCGGCGCTGCGGGGGCCGCCCTGGTGCTCCTGGCCGCCACGCTGGGCGAGTTCTGGCTCATGGCCGTGGGCATGCTGCTCTTCGGGGCGGCCAGCGCCTCAGGACTGCAGGCGCGATACGCCGCCGTGGACGGGGCCCCGCCCGAGAAGGCCGGCCGGGCCATGGCGATCGTCATTTGGGCCACCACCGTGGGTTCCGTGGCAGGCCCCAACCTGTCCGAGCCCGGCCGCCAGCTTGGCATCCGCCTGGGCATGGTGCCGCTGTCCGGCCCGTTCCTCTTCTCCCTGGTCGCATTCATCACGGCGGCGCTGGTCATCGCCACGTTTTTCCTCGGGGCACCCAGCGCCGGCGGCGGGCCCCTCCCCTCCCAGCCCCCGCAGGACAGGCACGACGCCGGGAAGCCGGGTGCCGCCGTCGTCCCTCCCGGGCGGTCCAGGCCTCCGGCGCGGGGCAAGACTGCCGGGCGGAGCAAAGTTTCCGGGCGGGGCCGGGCTTCCAGCCAGCACGGAGCGTGGGCCGCCCTGCGCCTGGCCGCCCGCAAGCCGCGCGCCCTCTTTGCCCTCGGGGCGGTGACGGGCGGGCACATGATCATGGTGGGCGTGATGGTCATGACGCCGGTGGCCATGAACGCGCACGGACACTCGCTGGAGATCATTGGCATCGTGATCAGCCTCCACATTTTGGGGATGTATGCCGCCAGCCCCGTGTTTGGCTGGCTCGTGGACCGCGTGGGCGCCTTCCATGTGGTGATGCTCGGTTGCGGCATTTTCCTAGCCGCCATTGGGCTGGGCGCGGCCGTGTCGGACAGCAGCAACCCGCTGTTCATGTCGATTGCACTCACCACGCTGGGGCTGGGCTGGTCCGCCTGCCTGATCGGCGGCTCCTCCCTGCTGACCCAGTCGGTGCCGGAGGACATCCGGGTGCCGCTGCAGGGCGCCAATGACATGATGATGAACTTTGGCGCTGCCGGGATGGCCGCCCTGGCCGGTCCGGTGCTGGCTGCGGGCGGCTTCTTCTGGGTCAACATTGTGGCGCTTGCCGTGTTGGTCCCCATGGTGCTGCTGGGGCTGCGGGCGCGCAGGGTCGCCCCGGAACCCGTCTCCGAGGACATGGTCGACGCCAGCTAAGGGGTGCCGGGGCATGTGGATTAAGTCCGATCTGAACCAGACCAGCGATGAGCGGAGCGTTGCAAGTCTCAACGTCAGTGGCGGGGCGTAACCTTGGTCCGGTGGCAGTGAACATGACAGGACCCTCTCGGGTCGTGATGATGTGCGGGCCAGGTGGTGCCGGCAAGACCACATACGCCAAGCGCCTGGAACGCGAGGGCTGGACGCGTTTGTCGTTCGAGGTGGAGTTCTGGGATCGCGGAATCACCACGATGCCCTCCGCCGAAGTGGTCGCCGAGGTGGCGGCAGACCTGAAGTTGCGCTTGCTGCGCCATGTCGCGGCGGGGAACGATGTCGTGCTCGACTTCGGATTCTGGTTCCGGCGACAACGCGATGAGTTCCGCATGCTGCTCGCACCGCAGGGGATCGTGCCGGAGACTGTTTACATCGCGACGAGTCTTGAGACCATCCTGAGCCGGGTCGGTGACCGACACGGCAGCCGGGCGGACGATTGGCCGCTCACTGAGCAGACGGCGACGGAGTACTTCGGGCGGTTCGAGCCGCCGACACCCGGGGAGGGGCCGCTCGAGGTCGTCCGCTACGGCGTGTGAGCCACGTCCGTCTTGGTCCAGATCAGCGTGGCAGCGAGGGTGACCGCGGCACGGCAGCCAGCCTCAGGTGGGCGTGTACCCCTACGGGCCAAAGGCGGAGGAGCAGCGCAGCCGGAAGATCGAGGGAGGCAGGTAGTGCCCCGGAGTCCGCTTCCGAGGGCATGGTCGACGCCGGCTGAGGGGTGCTGTTTGGCCAAAAATAGTTATCCACAGATTTGCCGCTTTCAAGCACCGGCGGCCGGAAATGTCAGTGCCCGGACGTAGAATAGAGGTACAAAGAAAATATATTCCACTGAATTCTTGGGGAATATATTTTCTGATATTGACCAGATGATTCTCAAGGCGGGTGGGAAGCGTGGCGGCACCGGAATGGTTGGAACAGGACAACGGCAGCGCGGTTCCCGGCCCCGCCCGTGCCACCGGCGCGCAGCAGCCCCGCCGCCCAGGCCAAACCACCCCGGGCCAAACCACCCCGGGCCAAAGGACTCCGGGCCAGACCACCCCGGGCCAGACCACCCCGGGACAGGGGCTGCCGTTCGCATCCGCGGAAGCGACGTCCGGAGTGCCCCTGGCAGCCCCGGAACCGGCATCGGGGACCCCGGGTGTGCGGCCGGGGTTCGCCGGGGCCGCGGTGTCGTCCGGGCAGGGCTGTTCCGTGCTGGTGTCCACCGCCGGGCTCCTGCTGGAGCAGTGTGCGGGGGCGTTTGACCCTGTCGTGCTGGCCCAGCTGGATGCGGCCCTGGCGCACGAGCTCGCCGCGGGGGCGTGCCGGCGGGCCGAGGACGCCGCGGCCCGGCTCGGCCAGCAAATCCGTGCCGGCGCCCCGGCGGGAAACCTCGCGGACCTGGCCCACTACGTCTCCGCCGCCAGGGGAACGGCCACGAAGGCCCAGTCCCAGGCTGCCGCGGCCACCGACGTCGTGCTGGCCCTGGGCGGCACCACCGGTGCCGGGCCAACAGACCCGGCACCCGTGCCGGGGGCCGGCAAGCCCGCGGGCCGTGGCTTAGCAGCTTCCGGAGGAACGCGCCGCGCCACCGGCGGCGGGCAAACAGCCGGCCCGTCCGCGATCCCGGACCGCACGGCAAACGCCACTGCGAACGCCACGGCGAACGACACGGCAAACGACACGGCAAACGGCGCGGTGAATGGTGCGGTGAATGGTGCGGCGGCTGCCCGTGGGCCCGCCGGCTATGACGGGGCGGTGGTGGCCGCGGTGGACCCGTCCGCCCTGGTGGACGTGATCGCCCGGCTGGAGGAGGTCAAGAATGCCGCGGCCGCCGCGCAGGCCCAGGCCGAGGCAGTGTTCATGGCCCAGCAGCGCCTGTCCCAGGCCCGGGCCGGGGTGGTACGGGAGAAGCTGGGCAAGGGCGTGGCCGAACAGGTGGCCCTGGCCCGGCACGAATCCGCGGCGCGCGGCCGGCAGCTGTGCGGCCTCGCCCAGGTGGTGGTTAGGGAGATGCCGCACGCCATGGCCGCGTTCAGCGCCGGAATCCTCAGCGAGTACGGGGCCGGGATCCTGGCCCGCGAGACCGCCTGCCTGACCTTGGAGCACCGGGCCGCCGTGGACGCGCTGGTGTGCGCCGACCAGGACCGGCTCGCGACCATGGGCAACCGGGAACTCGGGGCCGCGGCCAAAAAGGCCGGCCTGGCCCTGGACCCGGCCGCGGTCGCCCAACGGTATGCCCGGGCCGAATCGGAGCGCTACGTCTCCCTGCGCCCCGCCGCGGACGGGATGACCCTGCTCACCGCCCTGCTCCCCCTGCGCCAGGGCGTGCGGGCCCTGCACCTGCTGACCAGGATCGCCGACGCGGCCAAGGCCGCCGGCGACGAACGCGGCACCGGCCAACTCATGGCCGACACCCTCCTGCACCGCCTCACCCGCCACGACCCCTGCACCACCGACACCCCCGAAACCGACAACATCCCAGAACCAGGCAGCACAGCCGGCACCGCAGGCACTGCCGGCGGTGCCGGGGCCGGGGTGCCCGGGAACCGGTTGTGCACCACGGTCTCCGAGCCCGACGTCGCCCTGGAACTGGTCATGACCGACCGCGCCCTCTTCGACGGCGCCAGCGACCCCGCCCTCCTCGTCGGACACGAACCCATCCCGGCCCCCGCAGCCCGCGCCCTCGTCTACGGCACCCCAGACGGCGGCCCACCGGCGGCCCCTCCCGGCGGACCACCGGCCGGACAGCCCGCCGGACAGCCCGGCGGGCAGGCGCCAGGGCAGCCCGGCGGACAGGCGCCAGGACAGGCGCCGGGCGCCGGACCCGCCTTTTCACCCAGGGTGTGGCTGAAACGGCTGTTCACCCATCCGGAAAGCAACGCCCTGCTCGCCATGGACTCCAAGGGACGCCTCTTCCCCGAGGGCATGAAGGAGTTCCTGCGCCTGCGCGACCAAACCTGCGCCACACCCTACTGCGACGCGCCCATCCGCGAGTACGACCACATCAAGTCCTGGGCCGCCGGCGGGGAAACCAGCATCGCCAACGGCCAAGGACTCTGCACCGCCTGCAACCAGGCCAAGGAAGCACCCGGCTGGACCACAACCACCAACCAAACCAACACCACCAGCGAAACCAGCACCACCGGCGAAACCAGCCAAACCACCGTCACCACACCCACCGGCCACAGCTACGTCTCAACAGCCCCACCCCTCCCCGGCCCCACACGCAGGCAACGCACCAGACAGAGATGACAGGGACGGCGAGCCCTAGCCTTGCGCTGTTGAGGGCGCGGACTGTGCCTGCGTACTGACCCAGCTCGCCAGCAGCTTCAGCGCATCTGCCGTGGGGGTTCCGGCCGCCGCGGTATACACCAGCATGGTCAAGCCGGGGTCGGAAGGGAACTCCATGGCCTCAAAGTTCAGCTCAAGGCTGCCCACCACGGGATGGTGAAGTTGCTTGAAGCCGGTCCGGTGGAAGCGGACGTTGTGGGCAGCCCAGCGCTGGCGGAACACCTCGCTGCGGGTGGACAGTTCGCCGATCAGCTCCGTCAATGCAGCGTCCCGCGGGTTTTTGCCCGCCTCGAGCCGGAGCATGGCGGCAATGTCGTCGGCCGCCCGGTCCCAATCAGTGAAAAAGTCCTTCGACGCCGGATCCAGGTAGATGAACCTGGCCGTGTTGGGCGGCTGCCGGGGATCGGCCAGCATGGGCGCGTAGAGGGCCCTCGCCATGGGGTTCGCCGCGAGCATGTCATGGCGGGCATTGCGGATCCAGGCCGGCGCGTCGGGAATTGACTCCAGCACCTGCATCAGGCTGGGGCGCACCTGTCGGGGTAATGGCCGCCGTCGTACGGGTTGGGCTGAAACCGACTTCCGGGCTAAGTCGAACAGGTGGTCGCGTTCGGCGTCGTCCAGGGCCAGGGCGCGTGCCACGGATTCCAGCACGACGTCGGACACCCCCGCCAGGTTGCCGCGCTCCATGCGCACGTAGTAGTCGATGCTGACGCCGGCCAAGAGGCAGACCTCCTCCCGGCGCAGCCCCTTGACCCTGCGGTGGCCGCCATACGCGGGGAGCCCGGCCTGCTCAGGGGTGATCCGGGCCCGGCGACTGGAGAGGAACTCCCTGATCTCGGTCTTGTGGTCCATGCGACCCAGCCTACGCTGGCCGGCGCGGCCCAGGGAGGCACTGCCAATACCTGTATTGGCAACCTCGTCCATGCCCGGAAGATGCCGGGAAGTGGCTGGGATGTGGCCGGGGCAGGCACGGGGGATAATTGGGGGAGCGGTGGCACGTCCACCCACGCCTGCAATCGAAGGAAGCCAATGTCTGCGCTGAAACAACAGCTCAAGTCCGACGTCGTCACCCACATGAAATCCGGCAACAAGGTGGCGCTTGCCACCGTCCGCAACGTTCTGGGTGAAATTGAGACAAAGGAGAAGGCGGGCAAGGCACCGGTCGAGCTGGACGAGCTGCAGCTGACCTCGCTGCTGCAGAAGGAGGCGGCCAAGCGCCGGGAGACGGCCCACATTTACGACGAAGCGGGGGAGTCGGATCGGGCTGCTGCCGAACTTGCCGAGGCTGAGGTCATTGAGGCTTACCTGCCGCAGCCGCTGTCCGAGGACGAGGCCCAGGCAATTGTGGAGGAGGTCATCGCCGGCCTGGAAGCCGCCGACGGGCCCCTGACCATGCGCCAGATGGGGCAGGCCATGAAGCCGATCACGGCCAGGATTGCCGGGCGCTTTGACGGCAAGGCTGTCTCCGACATGGTTCGCAAGCACCTGGCGTAGCGGCGTCCCGCACCGTCCGGCGGCAATCGGGTGCTGCCGGAACCGTGACCATTTATGCTTGCGCTGTACCAACCACGCCGACGGCATCCCCATCGAAAAATCGGCCGCCGAAAGCTAGCCCGCCTGACCGCTTACTGTGCGGCACCCCTCCAGCAGCAGGTCC
Source organism: Arthrobacter sp. A2-55 (assembly GCF_025548615.1). Taxonomy (NCBI): domain Bacteria; kingdom Bacillati; phylum Actinomycetota; class Actinomycetes; order Micrococcales; family Micrococcaceae; genus Arthrobacter; species Arthrobacter sp. A2-55. The sequence continues at coordinate 9,778 of NZ_JAJLOZ010000016.1, forward strand.
AGGCCGAAGGCAAAGGCCGCGGCATCAGCGGAGGCGTCAACGATTCCGTCCAGCACGCCCGCGTCGATCAGCCCGGCACGGGTCTGTTCGTCGGTAACGGTGCCCAAAATGTAATGAACCAGGGCAGTGCCTGCCCATTCGGCCTGGGCTTCCGGCAGCCCGGCACCTGCAAAGCTGGCAGCCAGGCTGTGGAGGGCTGCGAGCGCGCCAGGATCCAGGGCATGCGTCAACGCAACCACTTCGGCGCCGTCGCGCACAGCCAACAGCGCGTTCCGAATATCCTTGGCTGCCTGCCGGATGCCTTCAATGGAGGCAGCCACGCCGCCCGTGGAGAGACCACTGCCGTCTCCGATGGGACCACTGCCCCCGCTTCCGCCACTGTTCCGGGAAACCTTGCCGTCCACCTCCTCAACACCAGCCGGCGCCAGGATCATGACAGACAGGACGCCCAGCAGGTCCTGCTTGTTTTTCACGTGCCAGTACAGGGCGCCCGGCTGCACGCCGAGGTCGCGCGCCAGCCTGCGCATCGACAAGTCGGCCAGGCCAAAGTCGCGCAGAATTCCATAGGCGGTGTCAATGACCTGCTCACGCGTCAGCGGCATAGGGGGGACCCTCCAAAGTCTCGGTGCCGGTTGGCACACCACCCATTTTGCCCCATGTGAGGCCTGCCCGATGCCCTGTCGGGGCCCTGGCAATTGCGCATGCTGATAGCGGCTGCATGACGGCCTCATTTGACAACAGCCCCGCCAATTTTGATACTTGAACAGTGTTCAATTACTTCCAAGACCTCGCCGACCGCCAGCTGTCCGGCGCCACCCTGACCAGCCAGGACGCACTCGCCGTCCTGGAATCCACCGACGCCCAGCTGCTGGACGTGGTGGCCGCCGCCTCCCGTTTGAGGCGCGCCTACTTTGACAATAGCGTCAAGGTCAACTACCTCGTCAACCTCAAGTCCGGCCTGTGCCCCGAGGACTGCACCTACTGTTCTCAGCGGCTCGGCTCGGCAGCGCAAATCCTCAAGTACACCTGGCTCAAGCCGGAAGAAGCCCTGGCCCAGGCTGCCAGCGGCATCGCCGCCGGCGCTTCCCGCGTGTGCCTGGTGGCCAGCGGAAAGGGCCCCACCGACCGCGACGTGGACCGCGTGGCCGGCATGGTGGATGGCCTGAAGGACCAGCACCCGGACGTTGAAGTCTGCGCCTGCCTGGGCATTCTCAAGGACGGCCAGGCCGAGCGCCTCAAGGCCTCCGGGGTGGACGCCTACAACCACAACCTGAACACCAGCGAAGCCAGGTACCAGGACATCTGCTCCACCCATGAATTCTCCGACCGCGTCCGCACCGTGGAACACGCGAAAAGTGCCGGACTTTCCCCGTGCTCGGGCCTGATCGTCGGCATGGGTGAGAGCAACGAGGACCTCGTCGACGCCGTCTTCGCACTCCGCGAGCTGGACAGCGACTCCATCCCCGTCAACTTCCTCATGCCCTTCGACGGCACCCCCCTGGAAGGCACCTGGCTGCTCACGCCCGCCCAATGCGTGCGCATCCTGGCCCTGGTGCGCTTCGCCTGCCCCGCAGCGGAAATCCGCATGGCGGGCGGCCGCGAAATGCACCTGCGGTCCCTCCAGCCGCTGGCCCTGAACATCGCCAACTCGCTGTTCCTCGGCGACTACCTCACCAGCGAGGGCCAGCCCGGCCAGGCCGACCTGGACATGATCGCCGACGCCGGCTTCACCGTCCTTGGCCAGGGCGCCCCGCCGCAGTCCGCAGGCGCTTCCATGCACGACGCCGGTGCCTCCCCGGGCGCGCCGGTTGCCCCGGGTGCCCTCCCGGCCATCCGCCGGCGCGGCGCCGGCACCACGGTGGCGCCGAATGCCTAAGGTCCGGACCCCTTCCCTCGTGGAGCGGGACCGCGGGCTCCTCTGGCACCCGTATGCCCCTCTCGACGGGCCGGCACCCTATGCTGTCACATCGGCGTCCGGAACCAGGCTCCACTTGCAGGCCGCTGATGGCACCAACTTCGAGGTGGTGGACGCCATGAGCTCCTGGTGGTCTGCCGTCCACGGCTACCGGCACCCTGAGCTGGACGCAGCCCTGTCCCGCCAGGCAGGCCAGTTTTCCCATGTCATGTTTGGCGGGCTGACCCATCAACCCGCCGTCGAACTGGCGGAGAGGCTCGTTGACCTGGCCCCTGACGGCCTGGCGCATGTCTTCCTGGCCGACTCGGGTTCCGTGTCCGTTGAAGTCGCGCTCAAGCTGGCCGTGCAGTACCAGCGGGCCACCGGCCTGCCGCGGCGGACGCGCTTTCTGGCGCTGCGCGGCAGCTACCACGGCGACACCTTTGCGGCCATGAGCGTGTGCGACCCCGTGGACGGAATGCACGCGGAATTTCCCCGCATGGTCGCCGAACAGCTGTTCCTGCCCCGCCCGCCGCAGGCGCGGCTGGTGAACGGCGAACTGCTCTCCGACCCCCACGAGGTCCACGCCTGGATTGCTGTCCTGGAAGACACTGTCCACAGACACCGGGAGGAACTTGCGGCCATCATTGTCGAAGCCGTGCTTCAGGGCGCCGGGGGCATGCACATTTATGCCCCCGAATGCGTCCGTGCCGCCCGGCGCGTGGCCAGCGAGCACGGGCTGCTGCTCATCCTGGATGAGATCGCCACGGGGTTTGGACGCACGGGAAAGCTGTTTGCCGCCGAATGGGCCGCCGTCACCCCCGACATCATGTGCGTGGGCAAGGCCCTGACCGGGGGATACCTGACCCTCGCAGCCATGCTGTGCACGCGCGCGGTGGCGCTGGCCGTCACCGATTCCCCGCTTCGCGCCCTGCTTCACGGGCCCACGTTCATGGGCAACCCGCTGGCCTGCGCCGTGGCTGTTGCTTCCCTGCAGCTGCTTGAATCCAGCGGCTGGCAACAGCAGGTGGCTGCCCTGGAGTCCGGTCTGCATGCCGCCCTGGCCCCGGCCGCCGGGCTGTCCTCCGTGGCCCATGTCCGGGTGCTGGGCGGCGTCGGCGTCATTCAGTTGAACGTGCCCGTGGACGTGGCCGCCGTGACGCGCGCCGCCGTCGAACACGGCGTGTGGGTGCGGCCATTCCGCGATCTTGTCTACACCATGCCGCCCTATGTCAGCAGTGCCGGCGATGTGGCCGCGATCGGTGCCGGGCTTTGCACGGCTGTGGCCCGGGTGCACGGCTGATGCGCGCCCCCGCCATGGAAGAGTGGCTGCAGGGCCGCGCCGACGTCCGCGCGCGCCGCGGCCTGGTCCGAAACGCCGTCCCGGCGGAGCCGCTTCTCGACCTCGCCTCCAATGACTACCTGGGGCTGTCCCGCGACCCCCGCGTGGTGGCCGCTGCCTGCGAGGCACTGAAACGACACGGCGCAGGCGCCCGGGCCTCCCGTGTTGTGACCGGCACCCTGCCTGTCCACGTCCACCTGGAGGAACAGCTGTGCCGTCTCACGGGGGCGCAGTCAGCCCTGGCGTTTTCCTCCGGCTACACGGCGAACCTGGGCGTGTTGACGGCCCTTGGGGGCCCCGGCACGCTGCTGGTCCTGGACGCGCATGTGCATGCGTCCGTGCTGGACGCGGCCCGGTTGTCGCGTTCACCCGTCGTGACGGTGCCCCACGGCGACACGGCCGCTGTCCGGACCGCGCTGGCCGAAAGGAACCAGCCACGCGCCGTGGTGGTTGTTGAGTCCCTGTACTCCGTGCTGGGCGACGCCGCCTGCCTCACGGCACTCGCGGCCGCGTGCGCCGACCACGACGCCTGGCTCCTGGTGGACGAGGCCCACGGGATCGGCGTTGCCGGCGGCGGCAGGGGTGCGGTCCATGCCGCCGGGCTGGCGGGTGCCCGCCATGTGGTGCTCACGGTGACCCTGTCGAAGGCGCTGGGCGCACAGGGCGGCGCCGTCCTGGGACCGGCGGTGCTGCGGGAGCACCTGGTCAACACGGCCCGTTCCTTCATTTTCGATACGGCCCTGGCCCCTGCTTCCGCCGCGGCCGCGGCAACGGCGGCCGCCATCGTCCTGGCGGAGCCCGAGCTCGCCGCCGCACTCCACCGGAATGCACAGCTGCTGGCGGAGCTGTGCATGATTGAGCTCTCGCCCGGCGCTGTCCAGTCGGTCCCCATGGCTTCCGCCGGGGCCGCTGCCGCGGCTGCCGCGAGCCTGCGCTCCCACGGTGTGCTGGTCGGCTGCTTCCGCCCGCCGAGTGTCCCGGACGGGATCTCCCGCCTGCGGCTGGCTGCCAGCGCCGGGCTGTCTCCCGGCGGCATTGCACGTGCGGGGGCGCTGGTCCGGCGGGCCGTCGAAGGGACGCTCACCCACGCCACAACCGTCCATGCATTCGGGGAAAGGACCCTGTCATGAGCTACCACGTGGTCGGCAGCCCCGCCGTGGTCCGGGAGGCGATGCGCCGCACGGACGACTTTGCCCCCAGCAACGCCCTGACCTCCGTGGTGCCGCTGACCCCGGCCGCCCTGAGGATCCTGAGCCGGGCCCGGTTTGCCCTGCCGCCGGTGCTCGCCTCGGCATCCGGGGAGCAGCACCGGGCGGTGCGGACGCTGGTGGGCCGCTTCTTTACGCCGGCCAAGGTTGCCGCCGTCGGGCCCCGCGTCAAGGAACTGGCCCGGCAGCGGCTGGCCGCCACCGCCGCAGCGCTGGAAAACGGCCCAGTGGACCTGGCCGACTCGCTGGCCCGGCACGTTCCGCCAGTCATCATGGCCGGGCTCACCGGCCAGGACAACCCGCCGCTGGAGGTGCTCAAGCAGTGGAGCCGGGACTCGCTGGAACTGTTTTGGGGCTGGCCTGACGCCGACCGGCAGCTGGAACTGGCCCGCAGCGCCGCCGACTTTTATGCCTGGCTGCGGGCGGAGGTGCTGGCCAGCAAGGGCAGCCAATCGCTCTTTGGCGTGCTGCAGGAGGCCGGGCTGTCCACGGCCGAAACGTGCTCGCTCGGGTACTTTTTGGTCATCGCGGGGCAGGAAACCACCTCCCAGCTGATCAACACGGCGCTGTACCGGGGCATCGAAGCAGGAACCCGGGGCCGCCCCGACGGCCGGCGGTGGGCTGACCTTGCCGACGCGGACGCCGCCAGGGCCCATGTGCGCCACGTCCTGGCCACGGAATCCTCGGTCCACACCTGGCGCCGGTCTGCACTTCGTGACACTGTCCTGGACGGCGCGGCGTTGCCGGCGGGTGCCGAAATCCTGCTTGAACTCTCCGGCCGGCACCCGGTGGACGTTGCCCCCACGGCCTATTCGCTGGCTTTCGGCCACGGGCTGCACCGCTGCCTCGGGGCCAAACTGGCCGAGCTGGAGACCGTGCTGGTGGTGCAGGCCGCCGCGCGGGCACTGCCCGCCCTGCGCCTGAGCGGCCCGGAACCCGCGTGGCTGCGCCTGCTCTCTTTCCAGACACCCCTGTCCGTCACCGCCGAAAGGACCTCACCATGATCCGCCTGCCCCTGCATTTTTCCGCCGTCACCGTGGTCACCGGCACGGACACCGACGTCGGCAAGACGGTCACGACGGCGGCCCTCGCCTCCGCACTGCTCGCCGACGGCCACTCGGTGGCCGTCTACAAGCCGGTTCAAACAGGTGTTGCCGGCAACGAAGCAGGCGACGCAGCGGAAGTTAAGCGGCTGTCCGGTGCGGCAACGGCGGAGGAAGGCATCCGGCTGGCCCGGCCCATGGCGCCCGTACCGGCGGCCGCCCTGGAGGGGCGGATCCTGCCCACGCTGGCGGACCACGCAGCAGCCGTCCGGAGGCTGGCCGCCACCCACCGCCACGTGCTCGTGGAAGGTTCCGGCGGGCTGCTGGTGGAGCTCGACGGCGATGGGCACACCGTCGCGGACCTGGCCGCAGCGCTCGGAGGGGGAGTGGTGGTGGTGTGCCGCAGCGGACTGGGCACACTCAACCACACCATGCTGACCCTGGAGGCCCTCACTCACCGGGGGCTCACGGCCGCCGGGCTGGTGGTGGGCTCCCTGCCGGACCAGCCAAGCATGGTGGAGCGCAGCAACCTCGACTTCCTGGAGGCGTTGCCCATTCCGTTGCTGGCCTGCCTCCCGGCGGGCGCCGCTGCCCTGGAACCGGCAGAATTCCGGCGCCTGGCTGCCCGAGGTAGCTGTGCCGAAGTTTTCCACCACTCTGCCGGGCTTGATCCCGTGTAGCTCCACAGGTGCCCGCGAGTGGAAATCACTGCTTGCCAATCACCGCCCGCAGGAGTGAACTGGAGTCAGGGCAACAACTGCATTTCAATGGGAGCGGTGGGGCCCTGTGCAAGCACGTTGACCAATCTGGAGGAGGATTCCATGTCCACTGCAACGCTTGAGAAGAAGGCCGTCCACCGCTTTGTCTACCATGTCCGTCCCTGCGAGGGTGCCGACGGAATGAAGTGGGAGCTCCACCAGTTCCGCACCACCTTGCACGAGCAGTTCCACACGCAAAAGGAGGCCGTCGCGGCCGCACACATGAAGTGTGGCGAGCGGCCCTCCCACATTGTGATGCACGCCCTCGACGGACACACCTACCGCGAGTACGACGTCAACTAACCGGTACAGGCAGGGGCACCGCCACGTGGTGGCGGTGCCCCTGCCTGCTGCTGTGTGGACCTATCCGCGGCGCCGCTTCCGCCTGGCCACGCACACGGCCAGTGCCAGGGCGCCCAGGATCCCGAGCAGGGCCGGCGCAAAGCGTTTTGCCAGCACCGGCCACACGGCCGCACCCAGGTCAAGCTCGGCCGCCGGTGCCGCTGGCGGCAGGTGTTTCGCGGCGGGCTTGGGAGCGGCGGCTTTAGGAGTATCAGTCCCGGCTCCGGCTGGCTCCGGTGGCTCGAATTCCGCAGGCTCCGGCGGTTCGAATTCCGGCGGCTCCGTTGGTTCGGATTCCGGCGGCTCGGCAGCCTGGCCGGCCTTGCCGATGACACATTGCACAAACTGCTCCAGCAGCTTGTCCGAGATGTCCTGGATGACTCCGCGGCCAAACTGGGCCGGCTTGCCCGTGACGTTCATGTCGGTGGAGACGTCAACGGTGGTTCCGCCGCCGCCGTCGTCCGACAGCACGGCCGTCACGGTGGCCCCGGCAGTGCCGTTGCCCCGCTTGTCCTTGCCCTGAGCCTCGATGACCACAGTGTGGGTGGCGTCGTCACGGGAGAGAAACTGGCCAGTGCCTGCATACATCATGGCAATGGGGCCCAGCTTGACCTTGACGGTGCCGGTGAAGGCATCCCCCTCCACGGAGGTCAGCACGGCCCCCGGGAAGCAGGGGGCAATGTCCTCCAGCTGGTTGAAGGAGTGCCATGTTTCCGCCAGCGAACTGGGGACGGTGAAGTGGTGCTTGAGTTCCATCGCTGCCTTTCAGTCCTGTTCCTAGAGTCCGACGGCGGCCAGCACGGCCCGCGTGGCAAGCACCTGGGCCAGGTGCTTGCGGTATCCGGCGTCACCATTGAGGTCGCTGGCCGGCTCGGTGCCTTCGCCCGCATGGGAGCACGCAGCCGTGATGGCCTCGACGGTCAGGGGTGCCCCGGCCAGGGCCGCCTCCACCCCTGTGGCGCGCAGCGGGGTGCTGGCCATGTTCGTCAGCCCGATCCGGGCCTCGGCAATGCCGCCGCCCTCCACCCGGACCAGCGCGGCCACGGCCACGATGGACCACTGCTGTGCCACGCGGGTGAACTTTTCGTAGTGCGAACCCCATCCGGTGTACTTGGGCACCTCGATGCTGGTGAGGATCTCGCCCTCCTCCACGGCCGTGGTGAAGTAGCCCTGGAAGAAGTCGGCAGCATCAACGCGCCGCTCCCCGCCGGGCCCTGCAAGCACAAACGTCGCTCCGGTGGCCAGCACGGGAGCCGGCATGTCGCCGGCAGGGTCCGCGTGGACCAGGGCGCCGCCAAAGGTTCCGCGGTGCCGCACTTGCGGGTCGGCCACCGTGGCCGCGGCCTGCTGCAGCAGCGGCAGGTGTTGGGCCACCAGTGGGTCGGTGGCCATCACGTGGTGGGGCGTCATGGCACCGATCACCAAGGAGTTGCCATTGTCGGTGACGCCGGAGAGCCCGCCGATCCTGCCCAGGTCAACAACCAGGGAGGGATCGGCCATGCGCAGCTTCATGACCGGGATCAGGCTTTGCCCGCCCGCCAGCACCTTGACGTCATTTCCGTCGGCGGCCGCCTTGGACAGGAGTCCCAGGGCCTCCTCCACGGTGGCTGGGGCTGCATAGTCAAATGCGCTCGGGATCATTGCACACCTCCGGTGGTCTCGGCTTCCTGCAGGGCGTGCCACACCCGGGAGGGCGTGCACGGCATCTTGATGTCCTTCACGCCCAGGTGGCGCACGGCGTCAAGTATGCCGTTGACAATGGCCGGCGTGGAGGCGATGGTGCCCGCCTCGCCAACACCCTTGGCACCCAGCTGGTTGCTGGTGGCCCGGGTTTCGGTGCGGTCAGTGATGTAGTGCGGCAGGTCCGGGGCACTGGGGACCAGGTAGTCCACAAAGGAACCGGTCACCAAGGTGCCTGCGTCGTCGTAGACGGCTTCCTCATACAGGGCCTGGGCGATGCCCTGGGCCAGGCCGCCATGCACCTGGCCTTCCACGAGCATCGGATTGACCACCACCCCGACGTCATCGACGCAGACATATTTGAGGACGTTGACCTCGCCGGTTTCCGTGTCCACCTCCATGGCCGCCAGGTGGGTGCCGTGCGGGAAGGAGAAGTTCACCGGATCAAAGGTGGCCTCGGAATCCAGGTTGGGCTCCACGCCGTCGGGCAAGTTGTGCGCGGCGAATACCGCCAGGGCAATTTCGCCCAACGCGGTTGACTGGTCCGTGCCCTTGACGGTGAACGATCCATTGGTGAATTCAAGGTCGTCCTCGCTGGCCTCCATCAGGTGCGCGGCAATGACCTTGGCCTTCTCAATGACCTTGTCCGCCGCGGCCAGCACTGCCATCCCGCCCACGGAGAGTGAACGGGAGCCGTAGGTGTCCAGGCCCCTCTGGGACACCTGCGTGTCGCCGTGAAGTACCTCAACGTTTTCAAACGGCACGCCCAAACGGTCGGCCACCAGCTGGCTCCAGGCCGTTTCGTGGCCCTGCCCGTGCGCCGATGAGCCTGTGACAACTTCCACATTGCCTGTGGGCAGCACCCGCACTTGGGCATGTTCCCAGCCTCCGGCCCCGTAGCTCAGCGAACCCAGCACCCTTGACGGGGCCAGTCCGCACATCTCCGTGAACGTGGAGACCCCGATGCCAAGCTGCACCTTCTCTTTGGCGTCGCGGCGGCGCTTTTGCTCGGCACGCAGTTCCTCGTAGCCGAAAAGCTCCACTGCCTTCGCCGTGGCGGCCTCGTAGTTGCCGGTGTCGTACTCCAGCCCTGCGACGGTGGCGAACGGGAACTCGTCGTGCTTGATCCAGTTCTTCTCGCGCAGTTCCAGCGGGTCCATGTTCAGCTCAACCGCGAGCTCGTCCATCATCCGCTCAATGGCGAACGTGGCTTCCGGCCGCCCGGCGCCGCGGTAGGCGTCCGTCCACGCCTTGTTCGTGAAAATGTTGTGGCACTCGAAGTGGTACGAGGGGAACTTGTAGATGGAGTTGTACATGAACGCACCCAGGATGGGGACGCCGGAGGTGACCAGGCCCAGGTAGGCGCCCATGTCTGCCAGCAGGTCCACGTGCAGGCCCGTGACAATGCCGTCCTTCGTGGCGCCGATCTTCAGCCGCTGCACCTGTGCGCGGCCGTGGTGCCCCGCCTGCAGGGATTCACTGCGGGTCTCGGTGTACTTGACAGGCTTGCCCATGCGCCGGGCCGCCAGCAGGGTGATGACCTCTTCCGGGGTGACCTGCAGCTTGCCGCCAAATCCGCCGCCCACGTCCGGGGCCACGACACGCAGCTTGCTTTCGGGGATGCCCAGCGTCAGCGCCAGCATGAGCCGCAGGATGTGGGGGATCTGGGTGGCGCTCCACATGGTGATCTGCTGGCCGGTGGGGTCGACCACGATGGACCGCGGTTCCATGAACGCGGGGATGAGCCGCTGCTGGTACAGGGTGCGCTCCACGACCACATCGGAGTTGGCCAGTGCGTCCGCATTGGCCGTTCCGGTGCCGGCCTCACCGGAGTCAAACACCCACGTGGCGGACTTGTTGGACTCCAGTGACGTGTGCGCCAGCACCTTGTCCGTGGCAGCCTCCTCCAGGTCCATGACCACGGGCAGCTCCTCATAGTCAACGTCCACCAGTTCGACGGCGTCCCGGGCGGCGGCCACGCTGCGGGCAATCACGACGGCCACAACCTCCCCGGCAAAAGCCACCTCGTCCACCGCGATGGCCGGGTGGGCGGGCGCCTTTTGGTCCGGGGTGATCGGCCAGGCGTTCGGCAGGCTCCCCTGCTCCCCGGCAACGTCGGCGCCGGTCAGCACGGCGAAAACACCGGGGGAGGCCTTGGCTGCGGAGACGTCAATGGCGGTGATCCTGGCGTGGGCGAAGGGGCTGCGGACCATGGCCAGGTGCAGCATGCCCGGCAGCACCATGTTGTCCGTGAAGCGGGACCGGCCTGTGATCAGGTGTGCGTCCTCCTTGCGCAGGCGGGCGGTGCCGATCTCAGGGCGGGTTTCTGCCGTGGCGGTCATGACACACCTGCCGTTTCGGCGTTTCCGTCAACCAGTGACTCGGCCACGGATACGCCGGAGTCGCCGTATTCCACGCCGTCGGCCACGCTCTTCACGGCGGCCACGATGTTTTGGTAGCCGGTGCACCGGCACAGGTTGCCTTCCAGGCCCTCGCGGATCTCCGTCTCCGTGGGGTGGGGGTTTTCCTTCAGGAGGGAGGTGGACTGCATGATCATGCCCGGGGTGCAGAAGCCGCACTGCAGTGCATGGCACTGGTGGAATGCCTCCTGCATGGGGGCCAGCTTGCCGTCCTGGGCGAGGCCCTCAATGGTGGTCACCTGGTGCCCGTCGGCCTGGACGGCGAACATGGTGCACGATTTCACGCTCACACCGTCCAAATGGACGGTGCAGGCGCCGCAGTTGGTGGTGTCACAGCCAATCAATGTGCCCGTCTTGCCCAGCCGTTCGCGGAGGTACTGGACCAGCAGCAGCCGCGGCTCGACGTCGTCGGTGTACGTGACGCCGTCAACGTCAACGCTAATGGATTTGGAACTCGGCATTGAGATCTCCTCATCGTTTCGGGAAACGTGCACGACTGCCCGCCTCCAGCCCTGATGTGAGCCACGTTACCCCACCGGGGGGCTTTTAGTTAGGGCACTTTCGAATCCACGGCCGGGTCCCCGTGCGCCCCGTCAACCAGGGGTTCGTGGTGGATGCGCACGTCCATGTGGCTGAGCCGGGTGCCCTTTCCGCCCCACCGGAGGGAAATGATCTCCGCGGCAATCGAGACAGCGGTTTCCTCCGGCGTGCGCGATCCCAGGTCCAGGCCGATGGGGCTGGAGAGACGGGACAGCTCCGCCTCGGTCAATCCGGCCTCGCGCAGGCGCCCCAGCCTGTCGTCGTGCGTGTTGCGCGAACCCATGGCGCCCACATACGCCAGGTCATGGCGCAGCGCCACCTCCAGCAGCGGGACGTCGAACTTCGGGTCGTGGGTCAGCACGCACACCACGGTGCGCGGGTCCACCTGGCCGGCGTCGAGCTGTGCCTGCAGGTACCGGTGCGGCCATTCCACCACCACCTCGTCGGCCACGGGGAAGCGGGCCTTGGTGGCGAACACGGCGCGGGCGTCGCACACCGTCACCCGGTAGCCCAGGAAGCTGCCCTGCCGGGCCACGGCGGCGGCAAAGTCAATGGCCCCGAACACCAGCATGCGCGGCTGCGGGGCAAAACTGGCCACAAACACGCGCATGCCGTCGCCGCGGCGCTCGCCGTCCGGGCCGTACATGAGCGTGGTGTTGCGCCCGGCGGCCAGCAGCCCCTGGGAGTCGTCGCTGACGGCGTGGTCGGCGCGGGAGCTGCCCAGCGTGCCCTCAAAGCCGTCGGGGCGCACCACCAGGTGCCGGCCCAGCCAGGCCGGATCCGGATGTTCGATCACCGTCACCACCGCCACGGGACGGTCGGCTGCCACGTCGTCGGCCACGCCCTGCAGCTCCGGGAACGTGGCCAGTGAGACGGGTTCGACAAAGACATCCATGATGCCACCGCAGGTCAGGCCCACCTCGAAGGCGTCATTGTCGGTGATGCCATAGCGCTGCAGCACGGGAGAGCCGTCCTCCACCACCGCGGTCGCCAGCTCGTACAGGGCGCCTTCCACGCAGCCGCCCGAGACGGAGCCCACCGCCCGGCCGTCGGCGTCGACCATCATCGACGCCCCCGCGGGCCGGGGCGCCGACCGGAAGGTGCGCACCACGGTGCCCAGCCCCACGGTGTGCCCGCCTGCCACGGCCTCGAGCAAATCCTTCAACACTTCACGCATTGCCCATCACATCCAACAACTCCTCAAAACCCTTCATCGAGTGGCCCCCCATAAAACAGTCAACGTGCGCCAGGACGGCCTTGATTCCCTGCTGCACCGGCTCGTAGCCCGATTTCCCACGGTGCGGGTTGGACCAGATGACGGCCCGGGCCACCTGGTGCAGCCGCTCCACCTGCCGGCCCAGCAGCGCCGGGTCGCCCCGCTCCCAGCCGTCACTGGCAATGACGACGACGGCGCCCCTCGCCACCGCGCGCTGCCCCCAACGGTTGTTGAAGGCCCGCAGCACCTCGCCCAGGCGGGTGCCGCCGGACCAGTCCGGGACGGCGCGCCCGGCCTGCTGGAGCGCCACGTCCGGGTCCGGAGCGCGCAGCGCCGCCGTCACACGGGTCAGCCGGGTGCCCAGGGTGAACACTTCCACCTGCCGCGGCGCCGCAGCCACCACGCAATGGGCCAGGCGCAGCAGGCTGTCCGCATACGGGGCCATGGAGCCGGAGACGTCGATCAGCCACACCAGCCGCCGCGGCTTCCGGGGGGCCTTGGCCAGGCGCAGCGGGCCCGGTTCCCCGCTCCGGCGCAGCTGGTCGCGCAGGGTGCGGACCCTGTCCACATCCCCATGCGGATTGAGCTTCTTCCGCCGCGTGCGGCGGGTGGGCAGGCGAACCTGCAGCTCGCCGAACATGCGGTTGAGGCGGGCCCGGTCGGCGGCGTCCAGCGTGGCCACGTCGCGGTGCCGGAGCAGCTCGAGCCGGCTGGCCACGGCGTGCACCGGGTCCTCGCCGTTCCCGGACGTGCCGGCGTCGTCCTCCAGCGAGGCTTCCCTGACCGTGGTGGGGGCACCCTGGCTGGCCTGCGGCGGCGCGTGGTGCGGTGCAAACCAGGCCTCAAACGTGCGCTGGTAGGTGGCCAGGTCCTCGGGGGCGCCGCAAAGGGTGGCCCGGCCCGCCCAAAAAACATTGCCGCGCAACAGCATCGGCTGGCCCATCGAAAGCCTGGCAGCCGCATCGACAAAACTGCGGGCCCGGTCCGCCGTCACCCGAACGCCGGCCGCGCGCACGGCGGCGGCGAAGGCCAACAGGATTTCCTCGGCACTGTGCCCGGGCGGGCCCGCGGCCTCAAGGATGGCTGAGCGCTCCGGCATGCATCAGCCCAGCATTCTGGCCAAGGCCGCCGTGACACGCTCCGTGTCCTCCCGGTATTTGCACAGGGCGCCAATGCTGGCCGCGGCGGAGGCAAGGTCCAGCTCGGCCCGGCCCAGCTGGTGCAGGGCGCGGGCCCAGTCAAGGGTCTCTGCCACGCCCGGCGGCTTGAGGATGTCGTCCGTGGCGCGGATCTGCTGAACCACCCGGACCACCTGCTGGGCCAGCAGGGCCGGCACCTCGGGCAGGCGGGTGCGCACAATTTCCACCTCGCGGGCCAGGCCGGGGTGGTCGATCCAGTGGTAGAGGCAGCGGCGCTTCAAGGCGTCGTGGAGGTCGCGGGTCCGGTTGGAGGTCAGCACCACCACAGGCGGCGTGGCGGCCTTGACGGTGCCGAATTCGGGGATGGAAACCTGGTAGGTGGAGAGCACTTCCAGCAGGAATGCCTCAAATTCGTCGTCCGCCCGGTCAATTTCGTCAATGAGCAGCACTGCCGGACTCTGTTGGAGGGCCTTCAGGATGGGCCGTGCCAGCAGGAAGCGCCCGTCATACAGGGAGCTCTCCAGTTCGGCGGCACTGAGGCCGCCTCCGCCGCGGGCCTCAACGCTGCGCAGGTGCAGGATCTGGGCGGTGAAGTCCCAGTCGTAGAGCGCCTGGGAGGCATCGATCCCCTCGTAGCACTGCAGCCGGATCAGGGGCAGGGAAAATGACTCTGCAATGGCCTCCGCGAGCGAGGTTTTGCCCGTGCCGGGCTCCCCTTCGAGCAGGAGCGGGCGCTCCATGGCCAGGGACAGGTAGCCGATGGTGGCCAGGCCTTCATCGGCCAGGTAGCCGGTGGAGGCCAGCATGGCAGACAACTTTGCAGCGGACTCAATGGACGTCTTCGTCATGGCACCAGCATAGGGCCACGGGCGGAGTGACGGGCCGGCCGGTCGCCGCAGAGCGGTCAGGTCTTGGGCGGGCGGAGCCCGCGAAACGCCGCCACCAGCCCCTTTTGCGTGGACTCCGGCAGCTCGTCCGGGGTGACTGCACCCAACAGCCGGACGGTGTGGCTGATTTGCGCCAGGTAGGTGCTGCAGCCGGGGCAGGTGGCCAGGTGTTCCTCAAGGGCTGCCGCCGTGGAGGGGGCGAGGGCCCCCTCAAGGTAGTCGGTGAGCATTTCGACCACCTGTCGGCAGGTCAGCGGGCTGGACGGTGTCATGGTGCCGCCTCCCGGCCGCCGTAGTAGTCTTCGAGCAGCTGGCGCAGCTTGGCCCTGCCGCGGTGCAGCAGCACCCGCTGGTTGCTGGCACTGATGCCGAAAATATCACACACGGCCCCGGCGTCAAGGCCGTCCACGTCGCGCAGTTCCACCACCGTGCGCTGGCGCAACGGCAGCTCGCGGAGGCACCGGGTCACCAGGGTCAGGGCCTCCCCGTCCAGGGCGAGCTGTTCCGGACTCCACGCCACGGGAGCGCCGGCTGTGGTCCAGCCGCCGGCCCACGGATCCTGGCTGCCCCGGAACCGTTGCGGATCGACGGTTCCGCCGCCGTCGTCCAGCTGGGACCAGGCCAGCTCCCTGGCTTCCGCGGCCCCATGCCGCCGGCCCACGTTGCGGGTGATCGCGAGCACCCAGGTGCGCAGGGTGGAGCGCCCTTCGAAGCCCTCCAGGCTGCGGCAGACCTGCAGCCAGGTCTCCTGCACCACGTCCTCCGCCGAGGTCCGCGTCGCCACGAACCCCCGCGCCACGTGCAGCATGAGAGGTGAATAGGCGGCCACGATTTCAGCGAAGGCCGCCTCGTCGCCGGCAATCAGCCGGGCGGCCAAGGCCAGCTCGGTGGGTTGCAGCGCCGGCTGGATTGGGGCGGGTTTCAGTGCGGACATGCTGGGCCCGTGTAACGAATCGGCGGTCCGGCGCACTGATCATGCAGTGAAACCATAATCTGAGGAGATCACATGTTCACTGACCATGCAACCATCAAAAAGATCGCCCTGGGTGCAGCCGCCGCGGCCGCAACCTTTGGCGCCGGACTACTGGGGGCCGTGCCGTCCGTGGCGGCCGGCCCTGAATGGCACGGGTCCCCGGCCGGTGCCGTGTTCGTCCAGAACAATGGCGCCGCCGGCAACTCCGTGACGGTTTTCGACCGGTCCGACGCCGGCACCCTGACGCGGGCGGGAAGCTATGCCACGGGCGGGCTGGGCGGCGCGGAAACAGGCGCCGCCGTGGACCCGCTCGCCTCCCAGGGTTCGCTGACCTTCGACTCCCCGGCCCAATTGTTGTTCGCAGTCAATGCCGGCAGCAACACAGTGACCGTCTTCAAGGTCCACGGCGACCGGCTGCAGCTGCGCGAGGTCCTGCCCAGCCGGGGCTTGTTCCCGACGTCGGTGGCCGTCAGCGGAGGCCTGGCCTACGTCCTCAACGCCGGGGGCCAAGGATCGGTCTCCGGATTCCGGGAGGTGGACGGCCGGGTTGTCCCGCTGCCGGGTTCCACCCGGACACTGGGCCTGGGCAACGCGGACGTGCCCGCTTTCCTGCAGGCCCCCGCGCAGGTGGCAATCAGCCCTGACCGGGCCCACCTGGTGGTCGCCACCAAGGCGCACAACACCTTGGACGTCTTCAGCTTGGGCCGCTCCGGTGAGCCGACGGCGGCGCCCGTGGTCACGCCGTCGGCCGGGGCTGTGCCCTTCGCCTTGACGTTCGACGCCGGCGGGCGCCTGCAGGTGGCCAACGCGAGCGGCAGTGTCTCGGCCTACCAGCTGCGTGCCGGGGGCGGGCTGAGCCTGGTGTCCGGGCCGGTAGCCAACGGCCAGGCCGCAACGTGCTGGACCACCAATGCCCGCGGCTACCTGTATGCGGCCAACGCGGGCAGCGCCACCATCACCGGTTACCGGGTCGGTGCCGGGGGCGGGCTGAGCCTGTTGCAGCCAAGCGGGGTGTCCGCCACAACCGACGCCGGACCGGTGGACATCGCCTCCACTGCCGACGGCCACTTCCTGTACCAACTCGCCACGGGGGCCGGTGCCATTGATGAATTCTCGGTGGCACAGGACGGAACATTGGCCAGCGTGGGTGCAGTCACGGGGCTGTCGGCGGACAACGGCTCCGGCATGGAGGGCATTGCCGTGTCCTGAGTTTGCCTGGCGTTGCCGTAGCCATGATCCTCCCGCACTGTGCCAGCGCGCAGAGCAGGAGGACCATGGTGTTATGTGGATCGGCTGGATGGAATGCGACGTGCTGCTGGGCGATGTCCAGTCATTGAAGGAAAAGCGGTCCGTGCTGCGCCCCGTGGTTGCGGAAGTCCGCAGGCGCTTTGACGTGTCCGTCGCCGAGGTGGAATTCCAGGAGCTGCACAGGCGCGCGGTCATTGGGGCCGCGCTGGTGGCCGCAGACAGGGCCCACGCGGTGGAGGTCCTCGACGCCGTGGAACGCTACCTGGCGTACCGCCCGGGCATGGACCTGCTCAGCGTGCGGCGGCGCACGGTGACCGGCGATGACTGACGCGCCGCGCGCCACCGTCTACCTCGACGTTGACGGGGTGCTCTGCCCGTTCGGGCCAGAGGGGTTTTCGGACTGGGGGACGGGGTTTGAGCAGGTGGAGATTGGCATGCTGGGCGTCCACTGGGCGCCGGAACTGGTGGAGGAGCTCAACCGGCTCTCCGCCCGCCCCGGCGTGCATTTTGTCTGGCTGACCAGTTGGGAGGACATGGCACCCAAGTACCTTTGCCACGCCATCGGCCTGGAAGGGCGCCACTGGCCGGTGCTGCGCTACAGCGAACAAAAGGGAACCCGCGAGTGGTGGAAGCTGGAGGCCATCCAGCGCGACATTTCCCGCCACCGCCCGGGGCGCGCGGTCTGGATAGACGACCAGCTTGGCTTTGAGGAGTCCGCCCTCGCGTGGATGGCCTTCCTGGGCCGGGGTATTCTGGGCATCTCGCCGGATCCCCGGCGGGGCATTGCCCGTGCAGACATCCTCCGCATTGAGGCATTCCTGGACGGCTGAGCACGGCCGGCCCTGGCGAAAGGTGAGCCCATGGCACCCACCACCCACGACGTCGTCATCGTTGGCGGCGGCCACAACGGGCTGACTGCAGCCGCGTACCTGGCCCGCGCAGGCAAAAGTGTGCTGGTCCTTGAACGGGACGGCCACCTTGGCGGCGCGGCGGTTTCAGCCACGGCTTTCAAGGGCGTGGACGCACGATTGTCACGCTATTCCTACCTGGTGAGCCTGCTGCCGAAGCGCATCATCGAGGAAATGGGACTCGAGCTGGAGCTGGCCAGACGCCGTTACTCCTCCTACACCCCTGACCCGGCCCGCCCGGGTGCGGGACTGCTGGTGGACCACGGCGACGCGGCGGCGAGCCGGGCCTCCTTTGACCGGCTCGGCGCAGGCGAGGACTTTGACGCCATGGCCGGATTCCACGCCGACACCGCACGGCTGGCACGCGCACTCTTCCCAACCGTCTGCGAACCCCTGCCGACCCGGTCCGAGGCCCGTGCGCTGCTTGGCGACGACGCCCTCTGGAACCAGTTGATAGAGCAGCCCATCGGCCGGGCCATCACTGCCCGCTTCGGCAACGACACGGTGCGCGGCCTGATCGCCACCGATGCCCTGATCGGCACCTTCACCTCGCTGGAGGACCCGTCGCTCGCCGCCAACTGCTGCTTCCTCTACCACGTCATCGGCAACGGGACCGGTGACTGGGACCTCCCCATCGGCGGAATGGGCGCCGTCACCGCCGAACTCGAGCGTGCGGCCCGCGAAGCCGGTGCCCAGCTGCTGACCCGCGCCGAGGTGACCCGGGTGACGCACGACGGCGAAGTCAGCTACCGCCGTTTCGGCACCGAGGCGGTGGTAAGGGGCCGCCACGTGCTGGCCAACGTGGCACCCGCCGTGCTGCGGGGGCTGCTGGGCGAAGCCATGACCGGTGTCCAGGGACCGGAGGGTGCCCAGGTCAAGGTCAACCTCATGCTGCGCCGGCTGCCGCGGCTCCGGGACGAGTCTGTTTCGGCGGAGGCTGCGTTTGGCGGAACCTTCCACATCAACGAAGGCTACGGGCACCTGGAGGACTCCTACCGTGCTGCCTCAGACGGGGAGATGCCGGGGCCGCTCCCGTGTGAAATCTATTGCCACTCCCTGACCGACCCCAGCATCCTCTCCGACGAGCTCGCGGCCACCGGGGCACAGACGTTGACAGTCTTTGGGCTGCACACACCCCACCGCTGGCTCAACGAGTCAAACAATGAGGCCATGAGGCAGGAACTTCAGGATGCAGCGCTGGCGTCCTTGAATTCGGTGCTGGCCGAGCCTGTCGAGGAACTGTTGCTGAACGATGCCGCCGGGGTTCCCTGCGTGGAGACCAAGACGACACTTGACCTGGAACACGCCCTGAACATGCCGGGCGGGAACATCTTCCATGGGCCGCTTGAGTGGCCGTTCCTGGAGGACGGTGCGGCGCGCGCCACCCCGGCGCAGCGGTGGGGCGTTGACACGGGCCATGAGCGGATCCTGATCTGCGGTGCCGGCGCCCGCCGCGGCGGAGGGGTCAGCGGCCTGGGCGGGCACAACGCTGCCATGGCTGTCCTGGACGAGCTCGGGACTGCGTAGCTGCCCGCGAAAACCTCGCGCGAGCGGGCATTTAACGTGGATGTTTTACTGCAACATCCACGTTAAGTGACCGTTGGCGCGTCAGGTGGCGAGTTCGGGCAGGTACAGCTCGCCGACGGGAACTTCGATCGCCAGCCGGTTGGCGGGCCCGGCCAGGGGGCAGGCCCATGCCTCGTCATAGGCACAGGATGGGTTGTAGGCGAAGTTGAAGTCCAGTGTGAATTCGCCGCCGTCGTGCCCCAGGAAAGCGCCCTTGATGGTGTCCAGCAGGTAGCGGCCGGCCCCGTAGCTGCCACCTGGCTTTCCCGAACTGCCGTCCCGGAAGGGCACAAATATGCCGCCGCCGTAACTGCGCAGCTGCCACGCTGCCAGCCGGCCCACGCCGGGGATGTCGAAGGTGCCCAGCCGCTGGAACGGAACCGTCCCATCGGTGCCGGTCCGGACCAGCATTTCCTCCCCGGCCCCGTCGCCGGATAGCCGGCAGTCGAAGCGAAACGAAGGGTCGTAGGCGGCAATTTTCAGGCCTTCGAATCCGGCCTTCTTCGCGGCGTTCAGGGCCGACGCAGGGTGGGTGGCGAACATGTTGTCGCGTTCCCTCACCCACAGCGCATGGGACGCCGCGGCGCCGTCGGACGTGGCGCTGCTGCGCACGGCGGCGTACAGCGCGAAAGTGCGCAGCCGCCAGTCCATGACGTCGATTGCCGCTGCCGGACCCGTGTCCGCGGCGCTGCCCATGGCCGGCTAACCGCCAAGTTCGGGGTAGTGGATGGCCGCCGTCTGCGGGTGCGCGCGGACCCAGCCCTTGAGCACATTGGCCCCGTAGGAGGACAGCATGGGGTTGTCGGGGTCGTCGCTGACGCCCCGGGCTTCGGCTGCCAGCTCCGGCGGCAGGGGCACCGGGTCGATGACGGCGTCCAGGCGCGGCGACCAGAAGAACGGCACGGAGTACCGGTCCACGCCGGGCGGGGGAGCGGTGACGCGGTGGATGGTGGCCATCAGGTAGCCGTTCGTGGCAACCTCCAGCATTTCGCCCAGGTTCACCACCAGGGCCCCCGGGATGGGCTCGACGGGGATCCATTCCTCCTGGCCGTGGGGCTGGACTTCCAGCCCGCCCACTGCGTCCTGAAGCAGCAGGGTCACAAAGCCATAGTCCGCGTGCGAGCCCACGCCCTGCGTGCCGGCTTCCGGGACCTGGCCGCCCACGTAGTGGACCAACTTGCCCATCCACGCCGGCGTCCCTGCGAAGGGTGCGGCAAAGTAGTCCTCCGGCAGGCCCAGGGCGGTGCTGATCCCGGCCAGCAGTTCCGCGCCAATGCCGGACATGAGCTGCGCCCATTGTTCCGCGGCCTTTTCCAGCTCCGGGTATCCCGCAGGCCATTGGTTGTGGCCCTGCAGCCGCAGGAAGAGCTTGTCCGCCGGGACGTCGGCCAGCGGTTCGCGGTCCGGGCCGAAGTCGATCTGTTCGCGGGAATCGGCGCGGCCCCGGGTGATCTCGGTGCCCAGCCGGGTGTAGCCGCGGAACTGCGCCGACGTCCGGTTGTCCAGGTCCAGGCGTTCCTGGAGCGGCAGCTGGAAGAATCCCGCCAGGGTGTCCAGCAGCTCCTGCGCCTGGCCGTCCCGGGCACCGTAGTTGGTGACCTGGAAGAAGCCCACATGGTGGGCGGCGTCGCGCAGTGCGTCAATGAAGTCCGGGTTGAAGCCGCCGTCTTCGCCGCGGGCTGTTGACAGGTCCAGGACGGGGACAAAGGTGCGTGTTGTGCTCATGACACCAGCGTGGTCCCCTCCGGCGTAATAATAAAGAAATGTTGCGTCATGTTGCAGAATTGCCTTGCTTTTTGCCAATCCATCATTTTCAACAAAGTTCGACGGCGGCACTCCCGCGGGTGCGGCCGTCGAACGTTTTGTGGTTTTGAGGCGGGTGGGCAACTCTTAATTCGACCAGAACGGGTAATCGGTGTAGCCGGCGGGACCTTCGGTGTAGAACGTGGTGTGGTCAGGCTCGTTGAGGGGAAGGCCCTCGGACCAGCGCCGGACCAGGTCGGGGTTGGCCAGTGAGGGACGGCCCACCACCACGGCGTCAGCCCAGCCGGCCACCGCCTCGGCGTCCTGCAGCGTGGTGACGGTGGCAAAGCCCGTGTTCACCAGCACCGGACCGCCAAAGCGCCTGCGCAATTCCTGGACCAGCCCGCCGTCGGGATCCTGGTGCAGGATGCTCAGCCCGGCCAGTCCGAGGGGTGCCAGCCCGTCCATGAGGGCGGAGTAGGTGGCCAGGGCATCGGCAGGATCAGTCTCCAGGGCGCCCTGAACATTGTGTTCGGGGGAGATGCGCAGCCATGTCCTCCCGGCGCCTATGGCCTCCGCAACGGCGGCCGCGGTCTCGATGACGAACCTGGCCCGGTTTTCCGGGCTCCCGCCATAGGCGTCCGTGCGCCGGTTGGCGGACGGCGCCAGGAACTCATGGAGCAGGTAGCCGTTGGCCCCGTGGAGTTCCACGCCGTCAAAGCCGGCGGCCATTGCGTTGCGGGAACCCTGGACAAATTCTCCAACGACGCCTGGCAGCTCGCCCTCATCCAAGGCATGGGGGAGCGGGTAGGGCAGCTTCCCCGCGTAGGTGCGGGTGACGCCGTCAATGGCCACGGCACTGGGGGCCACCACCTGCCGTCCACCGTTTGTTTCAGGGTGGGTGACCCTGCCCGAGTGCATGACCTGGGCGATGATGCGACCGCCGTCGGCATGGACTGCGTCCGTCACCCGCTTCCAACCGGCAATGTGTTCGTCCGTCACCAGGCCGGGCTGCCGGACGAAGGCCTGCCCGGCAAAGCTGGGGTAGGTGCCCTCGGACACCAGCAGGCCCATGGAGGCGCGCTGGCGGTAGTACTCCACGACAAGGTCGCCGGGGACGCCGTCCAGGCCGGAGCGGGAACGGGTGAGAGGGGCCATGACCAGCCGGTTGGGCAGGTCCAGGTCCCCGAGGGTGACTGGGGAAAACAAATTCACGGCAGGTTTCTTCCTCATCTTTTGACAACGCGGTCCGCTTGCGGCAACGCCTCCCCTGCCGTCAGCTATTCCCGGAGGGCGCAGCCGCCGAGTTGTAGATTGAATCACATGGACCAGAAACTGATGACCACCGCCGTGCTCCGTTCCTCGCAGGAAGGCCGCCCCTATGCCGCAAGCGCACCGTTGGGGATGGAGCAGCTGCCGGTGCCCAAGCCGAGGGCGGGCGAGGTCCTGGTCAAGATTGAGCGCGCCAGCCTTTGCCACTCCGACCTGTCCGTCATCAACGGCTCCCGGCTCCGGCCGCTGCCCATGGCATTGGGGCATGAAGCCAGCGGCACCGTGGCCGCCGTCGGGCCTGCCGTCGCGGGGGTGGCCCCGGGGGACCGGGTGGTGACGGTCTTCGTGCCCAGCTGCGGGCAGTGCCGGGCCTGCGCCGGCGGGCGCCCCGCCCTCTGCCACCGGGGCGCCGCAGCAAACGGTACCGGGGACCTGCTGCACGGGGACGCCGTGCTCCGAACGGTCTCCGGCGAGCGCATCAACCACCACCTCGGCGTGTCCGCCTTTTCCGAATACGCCCTGGTGGCACGGGAGTCGCTGGTGGTGGTGGATGGCGACGTGCCCTTCGACATTGCCGCCATGTTCGGCTGTGCCGTCCTCACCGGCATGGGGGCAGTGGTCCACACGGCCAAGGTGGCGCCGGGCCAATCCGTGATTGTGTTTGGGCTCGGGGCCGTGGGACTCTCCGCCGTCATGGGCGCGGCTGGAATATCCGGCACCACTGTCATTGCCATTGACCCGCTGCCCGAGAAGCAGGCCCTGGCCCTGCAGTGCGGGGCGCACTTTGCCGGAACCCCCGACCAGGCGCCGGCGCTCGTTGCCGACCACGCCGGCGACGGTGTCGATGTGGCCATTGAGGCAGTGGGCAGCGCCAGGGTCATGGAAGCCTGCCTGGCCCTGCTGACGCGCGGCGGGGCCCTGGTATCGGTCGGATTGCCGCACCCGGACCAGCTGCTCCAGGTCCAGGCGCTGCAATTTGCCGGGACCGGCAAGCGGCTTCTGGGCTCCTACATGGGGGACGCTGACCCGGCCCGCGACATCCCGGCCTACATCCAAATGTGGCGGGAGGGGCGCCTGCCTGTGGAGCTCCTGCACACTGACACCAAGCCACTGTCCGAGATCAACGAGGCGCTTGACGCGCTCGCCGACGGGAGGGTGGTGCGCAGGCTGTTCACCGTCGGCCGGTAGCGGCCCCTTGTGCGGGGCGCCCGGCAAGGCCAAACTGGTGGCGTACACCAAAATTCCACCCCGTCCCGGAAGGTCCGCCATGTCCCATTCGGTCAACTACTTTGAAATCGGCACGCCGGATCCCGCAGCGAGCAAGGCGTTTTACTCGGGCATGTTCGACTGGCCCGTGGGGCCGCCGTCGGAGGCCAGCTACAGCATGGTCAACGGCGAGCAGGGTGGCCTGTGGGACACCTCCTCAATGGGCGGCGGGAACTGGGCCATCTTCTACGTGCAGGTGGAGGATGTTGCCGCGAGCATTGCCAAGGCCGTGGGGCTGGGCGCCAGCGTTGCCGTGCCGCTGGTTGACAACGGCGCCATCGAGTTCGCCCACCTTGTCGACCCGCAGGGGAACCGCTTCGGCGTCTGGCGCCCGAAGGCTGCCTGACTCGCTTCCGCGGGAACGGAGCACGACATGGGACTCATCCACATCGACCTCTTCACCACCCTCGACGGCGTGGCCCAGGCTCCCGGCGGGCCGGACGAGGACGCCGGCGGCGGTTTCACGTTTGGCGGCTGGCAGGCACCGCTCATGGACAGCGTTGTCGGCGGGCAGGTCGAAGCCGGAATGCAAGATCTGGACGCCCTGCTGCTTGGGCGAAGGACATATGAGATTTTCGCGGCGTACTGGCCGCAGCAGAAAGGGACCATAGCGGAGCTGTTCAACCGTGTCCCCAAGTACGTGGCCTCCCGCCAGCCGCATGCCCTTCCCTGGGACAACTCCACGCAGCTCGGTCCCGACATCGCAGCCGGGGTGCATGAACTGCGCGCGCGGCATGAGGGCCTGCACGTCATAGGCAGCCTCGACTTCGTACAGACACTCTTCGCCGACCGCTTGTTCGACCGGCTCACCCTGTGGGTCTACCCGATCCTCCTGGGCAGTGGCAAGAAGGTCTTCGCCGAAGGAGTGGTTCCTGCGAACCTCACACTTCTCGAACCCGTCATCGCCTCGCCCAAGGGCGCGGTGCTGCAACGGTACGAACTGGCCGCCGGCACGCCAGGTGTGGGTGTCATGGGGAACGGAGGCCCGGAAGTCTAGGGTGCGCAGCGAACGGCCCCTACCGGCCCTCTTCAAGCACCCGCTTGAGGTTATCCAGCTGGGCGACTTCGGACTTCATGGTTTTGGTGATCATGGGTCCCATGAGTTTCATGAACCCTTTCGGCTCAAGGTCCAGGCTGAACGCCACGGAGGTGCCGGCGTCGTGCCCTGAAAGGGTGAAGCTGCCGGTGGGGCGGGCGGGGCCGGCCACCACCTCAAAGCGCAGCCTGACGCCGGGCTCCGACTCGGTGATCCTGTAGTCGCCGTCGATGGTGCGCCCGCCGGGGCCGGCCATCTTTTGGCTGTAGACCGCACCAACAACTCCGGCGGTGCCGCTGGCGAGGCGCACGTGCGAAACGCCCGTGCGCCACAGCGGGTTGTTGAGGCCGTTGGCCAGGAAGTCAAAGACGTCGGCGGGGCTGCGCTGGATGAGCACTTCATGGTCTGCATGTGGCATGGTCGGCTCCTGGGGAGGGCACCCGTGCGGTGCCGGCTGGCTCGAATATTACGGCACGCGAACGGGTCCGGGAAGCCTGCGCACACAAATATTCGGGCAGGGTTCAGGACGGGGTTCGGTGGCGGAGTTGGCGGGCCTTCACTGCGGGCGTTTACTGCGGGCGTTCGGTACGGAATAACGGGACGGCGGCGGCAGCGGCCACGAGCGCCGCAATGCCAAAAGCGGCCAGGGCCACGGGGAAGCCTGCCCCCAGGACGGCCTGGAAGATCAAACTTCCGGTGCCAAAGCCAAGGAACAGGACAAAGGCCATGAGACCCACGGCCTGGCCGATGCTGCCGGGGAGGTCGGTAACGATCCCACCAAACAGCGGCTGCGTCATGTCGTACCCGAGGGACAATGCCGCGATGGCCGCAACCACAACGGGGAGCGGGGCGGCGGCCGCCAGGACCAGTGCGCACACGGCAGCCACCAGCATGCCTGCCGGGATGATCCGCGCCCGCCCCAAGCTGTCCGCGAGCCGGCCGATGAGAGGTCCGAAGAGGAACCCGGGTATGCCGTAGCCCAGCAGCGCCAGGCCCACGCCAATGGGGCCCAGTCCAAAGCGGTGGGCCAGGAACACGCCCAACCAGGTGTAGATGCCCGAATGCAGCACGGCGTTGAGCAGCACGTAGCCGTAGGTCCGTGCGCCGCGCCCTGTGGCCAGCAGGCGCCAGTAGCCCGAGGCGACGGCGGCCCATGGCAGCACCCCGGACGCGGGCCGCGGGGCCGGCAGCAGCAGGACGGCGAGTCCGGCCAAGGCCAGGATCCCCGCCCCCGAGGCCACAAACAAGCCGGCCCAGCCAAGGAAGGGTTCCGCCAGCGCACCGGCCGTGGATCCCACGGCGATCCCGCCCGCCATGCCGCCGAAGAGCCAGCCGAGAGCCCTTCCGCGTTCGGCAAAGGCGAAGACATCGCCAATCAGGGCCAGCGAAATTGGCACCACGCCGCTCGCTGCGACGCCGGTGGCCACCCGCATGCCGATGAATACCCCGGCCGACGGCGACAGCGCGGTGACGGCAGTCAGGGCGGCAAAGACCACCATGGACCCGGCGATAATTGGCCGCCGGCCGATCCTGTCCGAGAGCGGCCCCCAAAAGAGCGTCATGACGCCATACGGCACCAGGTACGCGGGAACGGCCAGGCCCGCCATGCCAACGTCAGTGCCGAATGCGCCGGCCAGCTGCGGCAGGATGGGTGCCACCATGAACGCCTGGGCAAACGTCAGGAAGGCCGCAGCCGTGACGAGGGCCAGGAAGGCGTTGCGGGCCGGGCCACCGGACGGACCGGCTGGCGGAGCTGTGCGGGGCGTTGTCCCGGTGCCGCTCAACGCTGTGCCTGGACAGGCGCAGCGTCCGGCAGCGGCGGGTAGCTCAGGGTGAGCCCGTCCACGTGGGCGAAAGGAGTGAGCTGGTGCGGCTTGGCCGACGCCGGCGTCATGATGTCCAGCACCGTGGCGCCGCGAAGCAGCAGCGCGTCCCCAATGAGGGAGCGGTGGCAGCGCCACGGGACCGCCTCGGCGCACATGATGGTCGTGGGGCAATCCGCAGCGCCAGCCAGCAGACGGTCCACAGCGGCGGCGAAGTCCGGCGTCTGCATGTAGTCCGCATAGTTGCGGAAGGACGCATTGCGCCACCCGGTGTTGATGCTGTCCTTGTGTGCCGGCCGCAGGCCGCCCAGGGCCTCGGCGCGCCGGTAGGTGATTCCGGCGGCGGGAAGCTCAGCCGCCAGGACGTCCTCCATGAACTGGGGGTTGTGCCGGGACTTGGGAATGGTGCGCACATCCACCAGTGCCTTGATGCCGTGGGCGCCCAGCAAGGCAAGGAACTGGTCCATGGGATGCGTTGAGTGGCCCACCGTGAAAATAGTGATGTCAGCCATGCTTTCCACACTACGCTTCCCCTGACGGCGCCCGTCCCCGGGGAGTAGCGTGGGGCCAATGGAGGAACGGCTGCGCCCCCGCTCCGGGGGCGTATTTTCGCTGGGCCGGCGCGCGCGGGCGGTACTGCGCCGCGTCCCCGTCTGGGCGTGGCGGCTGCTGATGCACTCCGTCAAGAACGCCGAACGGGTCCGTTTCAATGCAGATCCCGTGCCCGGGGTGCGGAGCTGGCGCGACATTGACTTTGTGGGCGATCACCTCCCCTCGCACCGCCTGGACGTCATGGCACCCGAGCCGGCCGGGGCGGGCCCGCTGCCCGTCTACGTGTACTTTCACGGCGGCGGCTGGACGTCCGGGGACAAGGAACCGCTGACCAAGTACTGTGCCAGCCAGGCGGCCGGGGGAATGGTGGTGGTCAACGTCAACTACCGCAAGGCCCCGCGCTTCCAGCTGGGCCACGTGCTCCAGGATGCCAACGCCGCCCTGGCCTGGGTGCGGGCGAACATTGGCCGGCTGGGCGGGGATCCGGGCCGAATGGTGCTGGGCGGCGACTCGGCCGGCGGGCAAATCGCAGCGCTCATGGCTGCCGCCATGTTCCGCCCCCTGCTCGCGCAGCACTACCGCCTGGCGCCCGCCCTGCCGACGGCCAGCGTGCGGGGCCTGGTGCAGCACTGCTCCGTGGCCGACTTTTCAGTGTTCTTTGATCCCGGATTTGTCCTGAGCCTGAATTTCATCCGCATGCTGATGCCGCACGGCTCGGCGCCTGCCGGCAGGGACGCCCGGCTGAGGCTGCGGGAAGCCGCCCACTACATGTCGCCCATCGAGTGGCTGGATTCCCGCTGCCCGCCGGTCTTCATCACCACCTCCGAGCGCGACTTCTTTTACCGGGCCAACATGAACCTGATTGCCAGCCTCCGCAACCATGGCGTGCGGGTGGATTCCCTGGTCTACGGGTGGGAGAGGGCAAACACCGAGCACACCTGGCAGCAGAATTTCCGCTTTCCCGAGTCCCAGGAAGTGTACCGGCGCCTACAATCCTTTATACGGCGGGTGGCCGCATAGCTGCACGGGCGGATCCGCCGGATCCGCCGTTTCCGAAAGGGCCAGGGGCAGGGGGCTTGGATGCACCGCCACCAAGGCAGGACGAGGCACGACGGCGGTGCGTGGCCGGCTTCCGTGCCCGGCCCGGCTGCCGAGGGGGTGCCGGACCCGGAGGCACGGCTGGACGCCGGGCTGCCGGACCTGGATTGGGCCGTTCTCCCGGCCGGCTTCCGCCGCACTACCTACCGGGTCCCCAGCGGGGTGCTGGCTGCCATTGCCCTGGGCGAACCTGACGGCGTGCCGGTGGTGCTGGTCCCAGGTGCCACGGGCTCCAAGGAGGACTTTGTCCTGATGATGCCCCTTCTCGCGGCGGCCGGCTGCCATGCCATCAGTTTTGACCTGGCCGGCCAATACGAATCGGGCGGGGCCGGCCCCGAAAACCTGGTGCCGCCACAGCCCCGCTACAGCTACGGACTCTTTGTGGAGGACGTGCTGGCCGTGCTCGGCACCGTGACGGCCGCCGCGGGGCGGCCTGTCCATGTGGTGGGCTATTCCTTTGCCGGCACGGTTGCCGCACTGGCCCTGGCCGCGCGGCCTGAACTCTTTGCCAGCATCACCCTGCTCAGCTGCCCCCCGCTGGCCGGGCAGGCCTTTCGCGGCGTCAGCAGGATCGGCCCCGCGACGGGACTGGCCACCGGGCGGGTGGGTGCGGCGTTGATGGTCTGGGGGATCCGGCGCAACTTTATTCCGGTCCCGCCGGGCCGGCTGCGGTTTGTCCGCAACAGGTTCACCTTGACGCGGCGGCAGTCCGTTCGGGACATAGTGGCGCTCATGAAGCACACGCCGGACGTGGCGGCCACGCTCGCCGCCGCCCCGCTGCCCAAGCTGGTGGCCGTGGGGCAGCACGACCTGTGGCCTACCACTCTGCACGCCGCCTTTGCCCGGGCTGCGGGAGCCCGGCTGGCCGTGTACCCGGGCGGGCACAGCCCCTGCGAAACTTCGCCGAACCAGCTCTCCCGGGACCTGCTGGCCCTCATCTCGTCCGGTTAGGCGGGGTGGTTCCTGGCCCAGCGGCGCCGCTGAAGCCGGCGGCGAAGGGGCGGTTCGGTGCGGAATTCGAGGGCGAAGGTGGTCCACGCCTTGGCCAGCCGCAGGCCCAGCTCACCCCAGCTGCGGAACGGGCGGGCCGAAACGGGCATGCGCAGCGTGGGGTCGTACACAACGTGCATGTCGGGGCGCAGCCGGTAGGAGATGTCCAGGTCGTCATGGACCAGGGGCGACTCCCTGTCCACCACCGGGCCAATCCTGGCCCACACGTCCGCCGTCATGGCGAAGTTTGAGCCGAACACCGGCTTGTGCCCCAGCAGGAAACCCACCACGTGGAAATAGCCGCCCAGATAGGCCGTCCGCCCCAGCCAGCAGACCAGCCTGCTGCCGCCATAAAAGTCACCCGGGCCCGTCACCAGGGACAGCGGCCCCGCTTCCTCCAGGGCCGCCTCCACCCTCGCCAGCCAATCCCGGGGCGGCCGGGAATCGGCATCCAGCCGCGCAAGGATGTCAGCATCCGCGGCATCCAGGCCGTGGGCTGACGTCGGCGCGATGCCCGGCAGGGGCGAGACGATCCTGCGCACCCCTGCCGTGGCACACACTTCGGCAGTGTTGTCGGTGCTGCCGTTGTCCACCACAATGACCTGGTCCGGCATCCGGGTTTGCCCAGACAGCGCGGCCAGGCATGCGGCAAGCATGGGGGCGTCATTGCGGGACGGAATGACGACGGCGATGGAGCCCATGGTGCCGACCTTACAGCCAGCCGGCCAGCGCCGGGTGGAGGCCGTGGCGGCCAAGCCGATTTGGCGGTGAATTCACAGTTCCGCGGGGCCCGGAAGGCGTAGCCTTAAGGCATGTGTTGTGAGTGTGGGCCAGTCTTGGGCTGGCGGCCATGAGCCGCCGCTGGGTGCGGTGGATGCCGGCCGCCGCCATGCCGGCGATCGTTGCCGGGGTGGTCCTGGCCGGGCCACTGCAGGCCCAGGCGCCCGCCACCGTTCCCGCCAGGACGGCGGCCCAGGTGCTGGCACTGGCCGTCGCCAGCCATCCACAGCCACTCTCCGGAACGCTGGAGGAAACCGCTGACCTGGGACTGCCCCAGCTGCCTGCCATCGCCACGGGCGGCGCCTCGAGCCAGTCCGGCGCCGCCGGGCCTGCCGCGGGACTGGGCCAGCTGGTGGCATTCCTGACCGCGCCGCACACGGCGCGCGTATATCTGGACGGCGCAGGAAGCCAGCGCGTGCAGCTCATGGACAGCCTTGCCGAGCGTGACGTGGTACATCACGGCACCACGGTGTGGACCTATGATTCCGCGGCCAACACAGCCACCAAGTACACGGTGTCGAACCCGCTGCGCCCCGGCGCCGCCACCGGCGGCCTTGCGCCGCCAAACTCCAAGCCTGTGCCCGGGGTGGCGACCCTGCCGCCCATGGCGCCCCACGACGCCAACCAGGTCCCCGGTTCCCCCGTCCAGACCCCGGCCGCCATCGCCGCGGACATCCTGAAAAACCTTGACCCCGGCACGGCCGTGAGCCTGGGGGCCAACGTGACTGTTGCCAGGGAGCCGGCGTACAGCCTGGAGCTGGTGCCCCGGACGGCAGCCACGCTGGTCGCCAAGGTCACCATCGCCGTCGACGCCAACAACGGCATGCCCCTGAGGGTCACCGTCCAGGCCAAGGGCCAGGACAAGGCCGCCTTTGAGGTCGGTTTCAGCCAGCTCACCCTGGCGGCCCCGGCGGCATCAATGTTCACCTTCACGCCCCCGCCCGGGGCCACAGTCACCAACTCCGCGGTGCCGCTGCCGCAACGCTCCTCCGGCAAGACGCTCGACGGCGGCAAGGCGCCGGTGTCCGTGAGCGGGACAGGCTGGGCCGCCATCCTCCAGGCCCCCGCAGGCACAGTCCCGGCTGGCATGACGTCCACGCCGGTCCTCGCCCAGCTGCTGCAGGCAGTCCCCGGCGGGCATGCGCTCTCAACGAGCCTGTTCACCGTCCTGGTCACCCCTGACGGGGCCCTCTACGCAGGCGCCGTCCCGCTCGCTGCCCTGCAGCCGGCCTCGGCGGCCCGGTGAAGGGCGGCCCGGCGGCCGGGGGAACACCGGGCACCGCGGCCATCGAAACCCATGGCCTGGGCAAGCGCTACGGCAGCCAAGCAGCCGTCGACAAGCTGGACCTGAGGGTCCCCGCCGGCGCCGTCTTTGGCTTTTTGGGCCCCAACGGATCCGGCAAAACCACCACCATCCGCATGCTGCTGGGCCTGGCCAACGCCACCAGCGGCACGGCCAGCGTGCTGGGCCAGGCCATGCCGCGAGCGCTCGACGCCGTGCTGCCGAGGGTGGGCGCCCTCGTCGAAGGACCGGCGTTTTACCCCTACCTGACCGGTCGGGCCAACCTGCAACGGCTGGACGCGGCCTGCCCGTACGCACCAACCGCCACCCGCCGGGTCCGTGTCGAGGAGGCCCTGGACCGTGTGGGGCTGGGCGCGGCGGCAGGGAAAAAGGTCAAGGCCTATTCACTGGGCATGAAGCAGCGGCTGGGGCTGGCCAACGCCTTGCTGCGCCCGCGTGAACTGATGGTCCTGGACGAGCCCACCAACGGCCTTGACCCCCAGGGCACGCGCGAGGTGCGGAAGCTGATTGCCTCGCTGGCCCACGACGGCACCACCGTCTTCGTCTCCAGCCACCTGCTCGCCGAGGTCGAACAGATCTGCACGCACGCCGCCGTCATGCGCGCCGGCAGGCTCGTGGCCCAGGGCACCCTGGAGGAGCTGCGGTCCGCCGGGCAGGCCAAGGTCACCATCCTGACGCCCGACGCCGGCGCCGCCCGCACCGTGCTGGCCCGCCTGGGACTGGTCCCCGGCACGGTGGAACCGGTGAACGACGGCGCCGGCCCGGCAGCTGTCACGGCCGTGCTGCCGGCTGCGGCCGTCCCGGCCGAGGACATTGTTGAGGCGCTGGTGGGCTTCGGCGTGCGGGTGCGCGGCTTCTCCGTTGACAAGGGCAGCCTGGAAGACAGATTCGTGGAATTGACGGGGGAGGGTTTCGACGTTGCCCGCTGACACCGCCCCTGAATCCGCTCCGCCGGCCGGAATCCCGGCAAGGCCCCCGGCAGCGCGCCCGCGCGCCCGGACTGCGCCGCTGCTGGTCTCCGAACTGTCGCTGATGTTCCGCCGAAGGCGCACCTGGGCCATGCTGGCGGTGCTCGCCGCCGTGCCCGTGCTCATTGCCGTGGCAGTCCGGCTGACGAATGGCACCCGCGCCGGCCACGGGCCGGTGTTCCTGGACAGGATCACAGGGAACGGCCTGTTCGTGGTTCTGACGTCGCTGGTCCTGTGCACCCCGCTGTTTCTCCCGCTCACGGTGGGCGTGGTTTCCGGCGACACGATTGCGGGGGAGGCCGGGCAGGGGACGCTGCGCTACCTGCTGGCGGCCCCCGCCGGGCGCGCCCGTCTCCTGTTGGTCAAGTTCGCAGGGACCGCCGCCTTCACACTGGCGGCGGTGGCCGCCGTCGTGCTGGCAGGCACGGCCATTGGCCTGCTGCTGTTCCCGGTGGGGCCGGTGCCGCTGCTGTCCGGGGACCTCGTGGATGCTTGGACGGCGGAGGGCCGGATCCTGCTGGTGGGCGCGTACGTTGTGCTCTCCCTGCTGGGCCTGGGTGCCATCGGCCTGTTCATTTCCACTCTCACCGATGTCCCCGTCGGGGCAATGGCCGCCACCGTGGTGCTTGCCATTGCCTCCCAGGTTCTTGACGCGCTGCCGCAGCTGGACTGGCTCCACCCCTGGCTGTTCAGCCATTGGTGGCTGGGCTTTGCCGACCTGCTGCGGCAGCCCGTCGAATGGTCGTCCTTTGGCAGCAACGCCTTGCTGCAGCTGGGCTATGTGGCAGTGTTCGGGGCACTCGCCTACGGCCGCTTCACTACCAAGGACGTCCTGTCGTAAGTTCCTAAACGGGGACGGCTTCCGTGAGCGGCACGGCCGCGGGGCGTTCGCAGCTGCTGGCGATGGCCACGGAGCGGCCCGTGCGCGCGGATTCCAGCAGCGACTCCATGACGTCCAGGGCGTGGAAGGCGAGCCGTCCGCCGGCGCGCGGTTCCTCCCCGGCCGGGGTCAGGGCCAGATCCGCCAGGCCGAAGCCGCGGCCGGAGTCCACGTAGCCGCCGGAGACGGGCAGGGTTTCCCAGGCGCCGCCGTCGAGGGTCCGCAGCAGCACGTCGCCGTCAAAGTGGTTCGGGTCCGGCACCACCAGCGAACCGGCCGTCCCGTGCACCTCGATGTTGCTGGCCCGGGTGGCCACAGCGTCAAAGCTCATGACCAGCGTGGACAGCGCCCCCGACCGGTGGACCAGCACGCCGGTCACATGGGTGTCGGTGGTGACCGGGATGGCTTCCCCGGCACGCGGGCCCGTGCCGATGGTGCGTTCCGTGCGGGTGTGGCTGGCCGCCCCGATGACGGAAGCGACCGGCCCCAGCAGGGTGACGAGGGCCGAAACGTAGTAGGGCCCCATGTCCAGCAGCGGCCCGCCCCCGGGGACGTAGTAGAAATCGGGGTTGGGGTGCCAGCGCTCGTGCCCGGGCGTCACCATGGTGGCGGTGGCGGCGACGGGGGCGCCGATCAGACCGTCGTCAATCGCCTTGCGGGCGGTCTGTATGCCCGTGCCCAGCACCGTGTCGGGAGCGCTGCCCACCAGGACGCCGGCCGCCGCGGCGGCGGCCAGCACTTCCCGGCCCTCCGCCGTGGTGGCGGCCAGGGGCTTTTCGCCATAGACATGCTTCCCTGCGGCAATGGCGGCCAGCGCCACCTGCGCATGCGCGGCGGGGATGGTGAGGTTCAGGACCAAGTCCACCTCGGCGTCGTCCAGCAGCTCCTGCACGCCCAGGGCGCGGACGCCCGGCAGGCCTTCTGCCACGGCGCTGGCCCGGGCCGGGTCCAGGTCCGCCACCGCCACCAGCCGGACGGCGGGGAGGGCGGGGAATGTGGCCAGGTACTGGGCAATGATGTTGCCGCAGCCCACAATGCCGACGTTGAGGGGGGTGGTGTTGGGGGTGTTTAGCGGCTGGCCCACAGCATGCCTCTTTCGATGATGGTCTTGACGTTGGAATTTTGCAGGATGTCCACGTGGTGGCCGGGGGTCGCGACAAAGATGCGGCCCTTGCCCCACTGGCGGGTCCAGATGGCGGGGGAGGTGACCTCGCGGTGCCAGGGGTCCCATTCACGCACCATTTGCGTCGTGGTGGCGAGGACGTCGATGTAGCTGTCCGCGAGGACCCAGTACTGCTCGGTGGTGAGCTCGAAGTCGCCGATGCCCTCCGTGATGGGGTGCGTGGCGGCGGCCGGGGCCATGTTCACCGTGTACGGCACGTAGTTGTCGCCCTGCCCTCCGGTGCGTTCGTCCGGGTGCTTGCCTGGATGGCAGGCGAACTGGCCGCCGATCAGGTGCAGGTAGTCCGAGTTGTTGCGGTAGGAGTCCGCAATGCCGCCGTGCCAGCCGGCCATGCCCGTCCCTGCCTCGATGGCGGCGCGCAGGCCCTCGAACTCCAACCGTTCAATGGTGTTCATGGTGTTGCACTGGACAAGCAGGTCCACAGTGGCCATGTAGCCGGCGTCGGCATATACGGCCGGGCCTTCCTCGACCCGGACCGTGTAGCCGTTGGCTTCCAGGTGCGGGATGAAGAGGTTGGTGGCCTCGACGGGCTGGTGCCCGTCCCAGCCGCCGCGGACAATGAGTGCATTTTTGTGGTTCATGGCTTGCTTTCCTCGATGGTGGTCCATTGGCTGTTGTTGGCGGCGCTGTCCTCCACCGCGGCCAGCACGCGCTGCACGCCCAGGGCGTCCCGGAACGACGGCGTTGGCGCGGTTTTGTTGCCCAGTGCGGTCAGGAGGTCGGCAACCTGGTGGGTGAAGCCGTGTTCGTAGCCCAGGCCGTGGCCCGTGGGCCACCAGTGTCCGGCATAGGGATGGACAGGCTCAGTGACCAGGATGCGGTGGAAGCCGCGCGCATCTTCGGCGTCGGTGCCGTCATAGAACTGCAGGAAGTTCATGTCCTCAAAGTCGAACGCCACCGAGCCCAGTGAGCCGTTGACTTCCAGGCGCATGGCGTTCTTCCGGCCCAGGGCGGTGCGGGTGGCCTCAAACACCCCGATGGCGCCGCCGTCAAACCTCGCAGTGAACAGGGCAGCATCATCCACGGTGACCGGCCCGCGCGGCGTGTCCGCCGTGACGTCGCCGTGGCCGCCCAGGCCCACGAATTCGCCGCCCATCGGGCGTTCCTTCGTGAAGGTTTCCAGCAGCGCCGAGACGCCCGTGATGTTCAGCCCAGTGACGAACTGGGCGGCGTCAATGCTGTGGGCGCCAATGTCGCCCAGTGCCCCGGAACCGGACTTGGCCTTGTCCAGGCGCCACGTGAGGGGCGCATTCGCATCGCTGAGCCAGTCTTGGAGGTACTGCGCACGGACCTGGCGGACGGTGCCGAGCCGCCCGTCCGCCACCATGCGCTTCATCAGGGCCAGTGCAGGCGTGCGCCGGTAGGAGTAGCCGCACATGGCAAACACCCCGTGTGCGGCGGCTTCTTCGGCAACGGCTGTCATCTGCTCCGCCTCCGCGACGCTGTTTGCCAGCGGCTTTTCGCACAGGACGTGCTTGCCTGCCCTCAGGGCGGCGATGGCGATTTCCGCGTGCGTGTTGCCCGGCGTGCAGATGTCGATGAGGTCGATGTCGTCACGGTCGATGAGCGCCTGCCAGTCCGTCTCCACGGAGGCCCACCCCATGCGCTGTGCGGCCTGTTCCGCGCCGGCCCGGTTGCGCCCGGCAATGGCTGCAAGTTCCGGGACCAGCGGCAGCTCGAAGAAATGCGGCGCGGTGCGCCAGGCGTGGGAGTGCATGGCGCCCATGAAGGCATGTCCCACCATGCCCACCCGGAGTGCGGGGCGCGGATCCGTGGCGGTTTCCGCGCGGGTTGCCACCGTCATTTGCTGAACCCGGCCGTGAGGCCGCTGAGCAGCTGGCGCCGGCCCACCACGTACAGGACCAGGATGGGCAGCGTGGTCAGCACCACGGAGGCCAGCACGGCCGGGATGTTGACGCTGTATTCACCCTGGAACGTCCAAAGGGCCAGGGGCAGGACGCGCAGTTCCGGGCTTTGGGTCAGGATAAGCGGCAGCAGGAAGCCGTTCCAGACGCCCAGCCCGTTGTAGATGGCCACCGTGACGATGGCCGGCTTGGTGAGCGGGAGGGCCAGGCGCCACAGGGTCTGCCACTCGCTGCAGCCGTCCAGGCGCATGGACTCGAAGAGTTCGTTGGGCACGTCGCGGATGAAGTTGGCCATGATCAGCACGCTGAGCGGAATGGCAAAGGCGATGGAGGGCAGGATGATCGCCAGCAGGCTGTCATACAGGTGCATTCTGATGATCATCAGGTAGATCGGAATGATCACCGCCTGCAGCGGAATGGCCAGGCCCATGAGGAAGAGCCCGTTGACGGCCTTGAGGAAGCGGCCGCGGCCGCGGACGATGGCAAAGGAGGCCATGAAGGAAAAGGCCA
The DNA here is from genome assembly GCF_025548615.1 of Arthrobacter sp. A2-55. Taxonomy (NCBI): domain Bacteria; kingdom Bacillati; phylum Actinomycetota; class Actinomycetes; order Micrococcales; family Micrococcaceae; genus Arthrobacter; species Arthrobacter sp. A2-55. The sequence continues at coordinate 46,211 of NZ_JAJLOZ010000016.1, forward strand.
GCGACGGGACTAGGGTGCCTGCGGTAATGAGGGCGCTGTTGAGGAAGTACCTGGCGAAATCCGACGCCAGCACCATCCTGTAGTTGTCCAGGGTGGGCGCCTTGGGCAGGGCCAGCGGGTTTTGGCCGAAATAGCCTGCCTGCGTCTTCAGGCTGGTGATGGCCACATAGTAGATGGGGATGATGATGACGGCCAGCCACAGCCAGCCGGCCGCGCCGGCGGGCAGGTTGAGCCTGCGCAGGCGCACCCCGGCCCTTCCCCGCACGCGAACGTCGCTTGCGGGTGCGGCTGCGGCCCTTTTGGTGATGACAGTTGCCATGTTACAAACCTTCCAATTGGCTGCCGGAGTTGTCCTTGCCGCCGATCCGCTGCAGGAGCAGGGCCAGGGCCAGGCCGATGGCCACCAGGATGACGGCCACGGCACTGGCCGGGCCCATCAGGTTGGCCTTGAAGCCCTTGAGGTACATGTCCAGGGCCAGGATCCTGGTGGAGTTGCCGGGCCCTCCTCCGGTGAGGACAAAGACCAGGTCGAAGTACGTCAGGGAACCAACCACCATCAGGGTTGAGGAGGTGATGATGGTGTACTTCAGCTGGGGCAGGGTGATGAAGAAGAACTGCTTGACCCGCCCGGCCCCGTCAATTTCGGCTGCCTCATAGAGTGACTTCGGGATCTGCCGGACGCCGCCCTGGTAAATCAGGGTGTGGAAGGGGACAAACTGCCACGCGATGACGAAGATGACCACGAAGAGCGCCAGCTCCGGCCGTCCCAGCCAGTCCTGTGCCAGGACAGGCAGCCCCAGCCCCTCGGCCAAGCCGAAGTTGGGGTCCAGGAGTGCCTTGTAGGCGATCGCGATGGCGGCTGAAGAAAGCAGCAGGGGCAGGAAATACAGCACCGCCAGCAGCGCCCGGTACTTCTGGTTCCCAGCCGTGAAGGTGCCCAGCAGCAGGCTGATGGGGGTCTGGACCAGCCAGGACACCACCATGATGATCAGCGTCAGCCACAGCGCGTTGTACATCAGCGGGTCCGTGAAGATGCCGAACCAGTTGGCCAGGCCGGCCAGGGAGATGGCGCCGATGCCGTCCCAGGTGGTGAAGCTGAGCAGGAGGACGCCCAGGAGGGGGAGCACGGCAAAGGCGAGGAAGAACACGAGGGCCGGGATGGCCAGCCAGGCAAGGGGCCCTGTGCGTCCCTTGCCGGGGCCCGCCGCCGCGGTGGTGCCGGCACTCATTTGCCCAGCGTCGCATTCATGGTGGCGGCGAACTGTTCCGGCGTAATCGACTTCACGAAGAGCTGGTCAATGCTGTTCAGGAGTGCCTCGGCGGCGGTGGGACTCAGCGCCTGGTCCCAGGACTGCTGGAAATTGGGGGCGTCCTTGCTTTGTGTGTACACGTACGTCAGGAAGTCCTTGTCCGCGGTGGCGGCCAGCTTGCCCTCAATCCCGGAGACAATGGGGACGCCGCCGTTCTGGATGTAGGCGTCAATCTCCGCGGGCGTGAACAGGCCCTCCTTGAAGAATTTCTTGGCAGTCTCCTTCTCGGCGTCGGTGGCCTTGGCCGAGATGGACTGGTAGTTCGCGGGGTTTCCCACGGTGTTCTTGGGGTCTCCCTTGCCGCCTTCCACCGTCGGGAAGTCCACCCAGCCCAGCTTTCCCGCCTGGACGAACCCGCCGCCGTCGTTCTTCATGCCTCCGTAGGTCCACGCGCCGTGGAGCATCATGGCTGCCTTGCCGGTGTACAGGAGTGCCTGGTCGGCGTTGCTGTCCGCTGTGATCGAGGAGAAGCCCTTGATGAAGCCGTTGGCGGAGACCAGCTCCTGGATCTTGGTCAGTGCCTCCAGGGCTGCGGGGTTTGACCAGGCGTTGGGCTTGCCCGCGAAGATGTCGTTGAAGACCGTGGGGCCGCCCACGCGGTCGAACATGAATTCCAGCCACATCATGGAGGTCCAGCGCGATTGCCCGCCCAGGGAGAGCGGGGCGATTCCCATGGCGTTGAACGTGGTGACCAGGGACATGAGGTCGGACCAGGTCTTCGGCGGCTGGACCTTGGCCTTGGCGAACAGTTCCTTGTTGTAGTAAAAGATGATGGGCGCCACGGTCTGGGTGGGGATGGCGTAGATCTTCCCGTCGACGGTGGCGGCGCCAAATGCCGAGGGGAACAACTTGGCCTTGACGTCGGGGTTGGCGTCAAACCAGGCGGTGAGGTCCTCCACCTGCCCGGCCTGTGCATACGACTTCAGGGTCCCGCCGCCCCAGCCGTAGATGATGGTGGGAGCCTGGCCGGCGCCGATGGCCGTCTTGATCTTGGTTTTGTAGGCGTCGTTCTGGAAGAACGTGAGCTTGATCTGCTTGTCCGCGTTGGCCTTGTTGAAGACATCGACGGTGTTCTTGCGGATGCCTTCGTTGGGCTGGCCGGTGAGCGACCACATGCTGGCGCCGCCGGTGGCGCCTGCACCGCCCGGGCCGGCAGTCCCGCAGGCGCTCAGCCCCCAGGCGGCCAGTGGCGCAGCCACAGCGAGGGAAAGGAATGACCTGCGGGAGGGTGAAATTGGTTCCATGGTGTCTCCGTTGGAAGTGGGCCGTCATTGGCGGTTCGAAACATTTCGCAACTAATTCTGCGATTGGGAAAAAGCTAGCCGTGTTCCGCGTCACATGTCAAGGACATTTTTAGCGGACTTGACGCCAACATGGTGATGACAGCAGAATTCAGGAAGAGAAACATTTCGAAAACCGGGAGTTGTGTTGAGCAAAGGTGAACAGCGGTCCAAGCCGGTGCTGGCCACAGTGGCGGCCTTGGCCGGAGTTTCGGCCCCCACAGTGTCCAAGGTCATCAACGGCAGGGATGACGTTGCGGCGGCAACCCGTGCGCGGGTCCAGGCGGCCCTGGACCAGCTGGGCTATGAGTCACCAGTCCAGCGGCGGGCCCGCTCGGCGGGGCCGGCCATGGTGGACCTGGTCATCGACGGGCTGGGCAGCCACTACTCGATCGAGGTCCTGGCGGGCCTGCTGGCCTACGCCGCGGACAGTGACGTGGAAGTGGTGGTCAGCAATGTGACGCCTGCCAAGCTGCACCGGGCCAACCATGAGGAATGGGCGCAGCGCATGGTGGAGGCCGGCAGGATGGGCCTGATCCTGGTCACTTCGCAGGTTACGGCCCGGCAGCTGGAGTCCTTCCAGCGCCGGAACATCCCCGTGGTGGTGATCGACCCGCTCAACCCGCCGCGGGCCGGCATTGTCAGCGTGGGCGCCACGAACTTTGCCGGCGGAAAGGCCGCGGCAGAGCACCTGCTGGGCCTGGGGCACAGCCGGATCGCCTTCCTGGGAGGCCCGGACGCCGCCGAATGCAGCGTGGCCCGGCTGCACGGCTACCTTGCCGCCCTCATGGGGCACGGCATTGCCTCGCGCCCCGAGTACGTGCTCACGGGCACTTTCCGGCAGGACTTTGGCGTGGCCGGCACCCGCACGCTGCTGGCCCTCGCCGAACGCCCCACGGCCATCTTTGCCGGAAATGACGTCATTGCCCTCGGCGTCCTGGACGAGGCCCGCCGCCATGGGCTGTCCGTGCCGGGGGACCTGAGCCTGGTGGGATTTGACGGAACCCCGCTGTGCGAACAGACCCTGCCCCGGCTCACCTCGGTGGCCCAGCCGCTGCGGGACATGGGCCGGGCCGCCCTGCGCTCCGTCATGAAGCTCTCCCGGGGGGAGGCGCTTGATTCGGCCCATGTGGAGCTGGCGACGGAACTGGTGGTCCGAGATTCCTCCGCGGCGCCGGGCGCGGTGGGGACGCGGCCCGGCAGCCACGCTAGGGTGGGGGCATGACCGAGCACTCATCCCTCATTCACGACCTCCCGTCCTTTACGGTGCGGCGCACCATCGTCTCCAGCATGGGCAACAACGTCTACCTGGTCACGGCCAAGGCGACGGGAGCCCAGATCCTCATCGACGCGGCCGACGACGCCCCCGCCATCCGCGCGCTCCTCCGAGACGCGGCGGCGGATGCACGGGCCGTTCCCGCCGTGAAGCTGATTGCCACCACGCACCGCCATTGGGACCACGTGCGGGCGTTGGCGGAAATTGTGACAGAGACCGGGGCGCCCACAGCCGCCGGCGCCGACGACGCCGCAGGCATTGCCGCCGAATGCGGCGTGTCCACGGACCGCCCGCTGCACGACGGCGGCGTCCTCGCCGTGGACGGGATCGAACTGGACACCGTGCACCTGCGCGGCCACACCCCGGGCTCCATCGCCTACGTCCTGCACGACGCCGGCAGCACGTTGATTTTCAGCGGCGACTCGCTTTTTCCCGGCGGCGTGGGCAACACCGAGCAGGACCCGCAGCGTTTCACCTCCCTGCTGGACGACGTGGAGCAGCGGCTCTTTGGCCGCTATGGCGACGCCGCGGTGGTGCTGCCCGGCCACGGCGATCCCACCACGCTGGGAGCGGAGCGGCCCGCCCTTCCCCAGTGGCGCGAGCGGGGCTGGTAGCCGCGTCACCTAAGCTGGTGGCATGTACTCCATAGTGGTGAAATTCCAGCACTTTGCCGCCGGCCTGCAGTCCGGTTGAACCCCATTGCCCTTCGACCTTGACGCAATCGGTGCCGGGCTGGCCTTCGCCACGTCCCTGCCCGCACTCACCCGCAGCCTCACGGGCCCGCACGCCACCGGGGCGGCCGTGGTCCAGGCGCCCCCGGGGACAGGCAAGACCACGCTGGTGCCGCCGCTGCTGGCCACGCTGCTGGATGCGGGGCCGGGCCGGCGCATCGTTGTCACCCAGCCGCGCCGCGTGGCCGCCAGGGCGGCGGCGCGGCGGTTGGCGGCCCTCGACGGCAGCCCCCTCGGCGGCAGGGTGGGGTACACCGTGCGCGGCGAACGCCACACGGGCCCCGGCACCGTGGTCGAGTTTGTCACCCCGGGCATCCTCCTGCGCCGCCTCCTGGACGATCCGGGGCTGGACGGCACGGCCGCGGTCGTGCTGGACGAGGTGCACGAGCGCGGCCTGGAAACCGACCTCCTGGTGGGCATGCTCGCCGAGGTCCGCCAGCTGCGCAGCGAGCTGACGCTGGTGGCCATGTCCGCCACCCTGGACGCACCGCGGTTTGCCGCGCTCCTGACGGACGACGGCGGCGTCTCGGCCCCCGTGGTCGACTGCCCGTCTGCGCTGTTCCCCCTTGAGGTCACGTGGGCCCCCGCCCCGCAACCCCGGCTGGACGGGCGCGGGGTGGCACGGTCCTTTTTGGACCATGTGGCTCGCACCGCCGCTGCCGCCCACTCCGCAGCCCTGGCCAACGATGCAGGCGTGGACGCCCTGGTTTTTGCCCCCGGCGCCTGGGAAGTGGCCCACATTGCGGCGAGCCTGCGCGCCCTCACGGCGGGTAGCGGCCGCAGGACGGAAGTCCTTGAGCTGCACGGGCAGGTCCCCCCGGCGGCCCAGGACCGGGCCATTTCCGGACGGGAACCCGGCGGGCCGGCGAGGATCATTGTCTCCACCTCCCTTGCGGAGTCGTCCCTGACAGTGCCGGGCGTGAGCCTGGTCATTGACTCCGGCCTGTCCCGGGAGCCCCGCCGCGATGCTGCACGGGGCATGTCCGGGCTGGTGACGGTGTCCTGTTCGCAGGCGTCGGCCCGGCAGCGGGCCGGGCGCGCAGCGCGCCAGGGTCCCGGAACCGTGGTTCGCTGCTACGACGAAAGGGCTTTCGGTGCAGCTCCCGCCCACCAGACACCGGAGATGGCGGTGGCCGACCTGACCCAGGCAGCCCTCATCCTGGCGTGCTGGGGTGCGCCCGCCGGCCGTGGCCTGGCCCTTCCCGACCCGCCGCCCGCGGCAGCCATGGCCGATGCCGCCGCCGTGCTGCGCGGGCTGGGTGCCGTGGCATCCGCAGGGGATGCCGTGGATGCCCTGGCCACGCCTCTGGGCAAGACCCTTGCCCGCATACCCGCCGACCCCCGTCTGGCCCGGGCCCTGCTGGACGGGGCCGCCGCCGTCGGGGTCAAAAGGGCGGCCGAGGCCGTGGCACTTGTAGCGGGGGACCTTCGCGCGCCCGGGGCTGACCTGACGTCATTGCTGCGTGAACTCCGGGCCGGGCACCACCCGGGTGGCGCCCGCTGGGGCGACGATGTGCGGCGGCTTGAGGGGATCGCACGGAAGGCGGACGGTGCTGCGCGGCCGGCCCCAACGTTCCCGGTGGCTGAGGGGGAGTCAGTGGCCTTCGTGGTGGCCTTGGCATTTCCGGACCGGGTGGCCCGGAAGGTCCCGGGACCGGGAAACCAGTATCTGCTGGCGTCGGGCACCCGGGCGGGCCTGCCGGCCGGGAGCGCGCTGGCCGGACACACCTGGCTGGCGGTGGCCGAGGTGTCCCGCGCCCAGGGGCGGGACGCTGCCGGCACCGGGGCCGTGATCCGGTCCGCCGCTCCGTTGGAAGAGGCTGCCGTGCTGGATGCGGCACGGGCGCTGTTCGTGGAATCAGTGGAGGCGCAGTTTTCCAAAGGCGTGGTCACGGCCCGCCGGGAGCGGCGCCTTGGCGCCATTCTCCTGTCCTCGACCCCGCTCAAGCCCTCCCGCGCACAGGGGCGGGCTGCCGTTGCCACGGCACTGCAGACGGACGGGCTGGCATTGCTGGACTGGTCCGGCCCGGCAGATGCGCTGCGGCGCCGGCTGGGCCTGCTCCACCGCATCCTGGGGGAGCCGTGGCCCGCGATGGACGACACGGCGCTCCTGGACCGGCTTGAGGACTGGCTGGCCCCCGAACTGGAGCGGATCGCCGGAGGGACGCCCGCGGCTTCAATCCGGCTGGCTGATCCGCTGCGGCGGCTGCTGCCCTGGCCCGAAGCAGCCCGCCTGGGCGAGCTGGCACCCGAGCGGCTGGAAGTTCCCAGCGGGTCCCGGGTGACGATCGACTATCCGGACGTTGCGGACGCCGACGCAACGCCTGTCGTGGCCGTGAAGCTGCAGGAATGCTTCGGCTGGGTGGAGACGCCGCGCCTGGTGTCCGGGCGGGTGCCCGTGCTGTTCCACCTGCTCTCTCCGGCCGGCCGCCCCCTCGCGGTGACGGCCGACCTGGCCTCCTTCTGGTCCGGACCCTATGCCCAGGTCCGCGCCGAAATGCGCGGACGCTACCCCAGGCACCCGTGGCCCGAGGATCCGTGGACGGCGCGGCCCACGGCAAAGGTGAAGGGCAGGATGTAGCGTGCCGGCGGGATCAGCCTGCCCGGCTGGTGCCATGGTGGGTGGCCGAGCGCCATGAGTTGTCCGGCAGGTGGGAGCTGGCCTGCGCTCCCATCCGGGCCATGCCGCCGTCGACCTCCCAGGAGGCGCCCGTGACGTAGCCGGACGCGGGGGAGGCCAGGAACGCGACCACGTCGGCCACCTCCTCCGCCGTGCCGGCATGGCCCAGCGGAATGCCGGGCCGGGGGATGTCGTGTGCATGCCGGAGCTCCGATGGGGGCAAATGTGTTGCAATCTCCCCGGGCGCCACGGAATTGGCCGTGATGCCATGCTGGGCCAGTTCCACCGCCAGCACCTTGACCAGCCCTTCGAGGCCGTGCTTTGAGGCACAATACGCGCCGAAGCCAAACCTGGGCTGGTGGGCGTGGATGCTGGTGACCGCGATGAGCCTGCCGCCTGTGCCGCCGTCGACCAGCAGGCGCGCCGCCTGCTGCAGGCACCTGAAGGCGCCGTTGAGGTTGGTGTCCAGGACTCGCTGCCAGTCGGCCGGGGAGGTGTCCAGCACGGAACTGTTCAGCCCCACCCCCACGTTGTTCACGAACACGCCAAGGCCGCCGAGTGTCCCGGCCAGCCTGCTGACGGCGGGCGCGCACGTGTCAAGCTCGGTGGTGTCCAGCCACACGGAGGTGCTGCGGCGTCCCAGCTGCCCAATGCGCAAGGAGGTGTCGGCGGCGCCCGCTTCGTCGTCGTGCCAGGTGAAGCCGACGTTGAAGCCGTCCCGCGCCAAGGCCAGGGCCGTGGCCTTGCCGATGCCGCTGTCGGCACCGGTCACTATGGCACACCGTGGGTAACCGGCGGGGGGAGCGCCGACGTCGGGCACCGGGACACCCACAGTCCGGCTACTTTGCCTTGTTGGCGGCCGAACGCTCCGTTTTGGCACCCGCGTTCAGGAGGTCGCCGTCGTCGTCCTCCAGGTGGGCGCGCATGAACCACTGGAAAAGCTCCAGCTTGGCGCACTGGTTGATGATCATGTCCTCCGTGATCGGGTCCAGGGCGCCAATCTCCGCCAGGGCCTTTCGGTGGCTCTTCAGGAAGCCCGTGTAGACCACGTCCAGGGCGGCCAGGTGGGCGGCGGTGCCGGCCCGGCCGATGGCGTAATCGTCCCAGGTGCGCGCGGCCACCAGGGCGCCGGGCAGCCCGTTGGGGGACATGCCCAGGGTGGCCATGCGCTCGGCAGTTTCGTCAATCATGCCCCGCACCTGATCCACCTGCGGGTCAAGCATCTCGTGCACGGCAATGAAGTCCCGGCCCACCACGTTCCAGTGGGCGTGCTTGAGCGTCAGGGCAAGGTCATTGAGGGCGTGCAGCCGGGGCTGCAAAACCTCGGCCACCTTGTGCCCGTCCTGCAGGGAAAGGCCCGGGACGGTGTATCCGGTGTGTGAGGTCCTCTTGACAACCATGTGCAGCTCCTTGTGTGTCCTTGCATGAAATTGCGGCAGGTTCAGGCCCGTGCGGACAGGCCCTGTTGCTCGCGCCGGCAGCGTTGCCCGGCTTTGGCACAACGCTAGTCAAACCGGCCCGTGGCGTCTAGGGCAAAGCGCGCCAAGGATGGCAAAGTAGAGCCATGAACCACGATCAACAGCAAGTGCCCCAGCGTCTCATCTATGGCTGCATGGGCCTGGGCGGCGAGTGGAGCGGCAGCGACTACGGCACGGCCCAGGTGGACCAGGCCGCGGCTGCCATCGAGGCGGCGCGCCAGGCAGGCGTGGGACTCTTTGATCACGCCGACATCTACCGCAGCGGCAAATCGGAGGCTGTTTTCGGCGAGGTCCTGGCCGCAACTCCCGGGCTGAGGGAGAAAATTCTGCTGCAGACCAAATGTGGCATCCGGCACGGCGGCAACGGGCTGCCCGGCCGCTACGACTTCAGCGCTGAAAACATCCTGGCCCGCGTGGGCGAAAGCCTGCAGCGGCTGCGCACCGACCATGTCGACATCCTGCTGCTGCACCGCCCCGACCCGCTCATGGATGTGCGGGAGCTGGCCACAACCGTGGCGCAGCTCATGGCCGAGGGCAAGGTGCTTGCGCTGGGCGTGTCCAACATGTCGGCTGCGCAAATTGCGTTCCTGGAGGACCGACTGGAGACGCCCGTGGTGGCCAACCAGCTGGAAATGGGCCTGGGCAACCGCGCCTGGGTGGAAAGCTCCGTCCTGGTGAACCGGGGCGAAGGGCTCGACGCCGGATTCCCGCATGGGACGCTGGAATATGCGGCCACGCACGGCGTTGAGCTGCAGGCCTATGGCTCGCTGGCGCAGGGCCGGTACACCGGGCGCCCGCCGGGGGGCCCGGACGACGCCGCCACCTCCGCGCTGGTGGAATCCCTTGCCGCAGAGCACAAGACAACCCGCGAGGCCGTGGTGCTGGGCTGGCTCATGAAGCATCCGGCCCGGATTTCCCCCGTCATCGGCACCACCGACCCGGCCCGCATTGCCGCCTGTGCCGATGCCGCCCGCGTGGCCGCGGCCATGACCCGCACCGAGTGGTACGGGCTCTGGGTGGCCGCGCGCGGCGCCGAGCTGCCGTAGGTGTGCGGTGCTAGAAGATCGCATTGATGATGTTCCAGCCATGGCCGACGGCGGTGCGCGGGTACCAGGAGGCGGTCCCGTTGCGCGCGTACAGCCACAGGGCGCCGGCCGGGTCCCGTGCGAGCACGTCCGGTGTCCGGTCCCCGTTGAAATCGCCCGGCGCCATGACGGCCGTCATGGCGTTCCACCCGCTGCCCACTTTGACGCGCGGCAGCCAGCCTCCGTGGCCGTTGCCCGGGTACAGCCACAGGGTGCCTGTGGCAGTTTCCCGGGCCAGGACGTCTGCCGTGCCGTCACCATTAAAGTCCCCGGGGCCGAGAAGTGCATTGAACATGCCCCAGCCGCTGCCCACCTTGACGCGCGGCAGCCAACCCCCATGCCCGTTGCCCGGATACAGCCACAGGGCGCCGGTGGCAGTCTCACGGGCCAGAATGTCCGCTTTTTGGTCTCCATTGAAATCACCCGGCCCCCACACCGCATTGAAAATGTTCCAGCCGTTGCCAATGTGAACCCGCGGCAGCCAGCCGCCGCGGCCGTTGCCCGGGTATAGCCACAAGGCACCGGAGGCAGCCTCCCTGGCCACCACGTCGCCGTACCCGTCCCCGTTGAAGTCGCCCACGGTGTCCACGGCGTCCATGCCCTGCCAGCCATTGCCGATGGCTGAGGTGCCGGCAAAGCCTCCCCGGCCGTTTCCCGCATAAAGGCTCAGTGCGCCGGTCCCGGCAACCCGGGCCAGGACATCGGTGTTCCAGTCCCCATTGAAATCGCCGGTGGATGTCGTCAGGGAGGAACCCGGAATGGCCAGCGGCCCGAAAGCGTAGGGGCTGCAGGTGATGTCATAGTCACGGACGTCGTCGTACCACTGGGCCAGGTACACATGCCCGCCGGAGAAACTGGGCCTGGCGCACATGTCCAGTGCCTCGGCGGGGTAGTCCAGCCGGCCGGCAGTGGCCCAGACGGGCACGCCCGGCAACTGCCATGACCCGGTGATTGCCTGCCAACCCGAAGCAAAGGAGTACAGGCCGTAGGCAAAGCCCGCATCGTGCAGCCCGCGCATCAGGCCCTCCACCACCAGACGGTTCTCGCGTTGCTGTGCGGCGGTAGCTGAGGGCCACGGCTGCGCGGGGCGGGACTCCACGTCAATCCAGACCACGGGTGGGCGGAAGCCGGCGGCTGCCAGGCTTGCTGCAGCCGCCACGGCCTCGGCATAGCCGGCGTTGGACAGCCGGGCGTCCCGCGTGGTGGCGGCCCATGGGCCGCGGCCTCCATAGGTGGAAAGCTGTGCCGCCGTCGGGAAGGCGGCCATGGCATACGCCTGTGCCGGTTTCCCGTTGGCCCTGGCCCACGCGACCTGGGACGAAAGGCAGGGATTGACGGTGAACGGCAATCCGCGGCTCAGGCCCATGACGGCGAACTGGGCTGACGCTGGTGGAAGGGGCAGGCCATAACCGCCCAATGAGGTGGGGCACTGCGGCCAGGAAACGTCATTCCCGGACAGGGACACGGCCTGTGCGGGAGCGGCTGTGGCCAACACCCCACTGGTGGCCAGGCCCAGCCCCAGCACGGCAGTGGCTGCCAAGCCGGCGAGCAGGCGCCCGGCCCGCGGCGGGTGTCGGTTTCCGCGCATGCCATTCACCTCCGAACTGTGTGAATAGCTCCCAGTCAAGCATTGCCGGCACCGCCCGGCCAGAACGGCGGCATTGCAACTTGGCCACGGATTGCCCGTCAGCCGGCTCCCTATTCGAAGCGGGAGGCGTCGCCCATGCCGTGCCGCACCACTTCGGCGTAGCCGCTGGAGAAGTCCACCACCGTGGTGGGCTCCGCGCCCACATCACCGGAGTCAATGACGGCGTCCACCACATGGTCCAGGGCTTCCTTGATTTCCCAGCCCTGTGTCAGCGGCGTCTCCTCGTCGGGCAGCAGGAGGGTGCTGGAGAGGAGCGGCTCGCCCAGTTCGTCGAGGATGGCGTGAATGAGGCGGCTGTCCGGAATGCGTACACCCACCGTCTTTTTCTTCGGGTGGGCCAGCCGGCGCGGCACCTCCTTGGTGGCAGGCAGGATGAAGGTGTACGGCCCGGGCGTCACGGCCTTGATGGCGCGGAAAATGTCGTTGTCCACCATGACAAACTGGCCCAGTTGCGCAAAATCCTTGCATACCAGGGTGAAGTGGTGCTTGCTGTCGAGCCGGCGGATGGACCGGATCCGGTCCAGGGCGTCCCGGTTGCCGATCTGGGCACCCAGCGCGTAGCAGGAGTCCGTTGGATAGGCGATCAGCCCGCCCGACTTTAGCAGGGCCACCACCTGGGCCACCGAGCGCGGCTGCGGGTCGTCGGGATGGATGTCGAAGAATTTGGCCATGCACGCAAGCTTACGTCCACTGGTGCGGCGGCCCGGGGATTGCCCTCTTTCAGTGCGGTTGGAAGGGGATGTGTCCAATGTCACCCGGCCAGTCCAGGACCGGGTTTTGGCCCCATTTGCGGGCTACATGCCGGTGACGTCCAGCTAATTCCCACGGAATGGGCGCAAGCTGTTGAAGTGGCCCTGTGCCACCGCACGAATGATTGAGCCGAACGTCGCCACAGGAAGGCCCCGCCGCATGACCCCTTCATCCCCAGGCACCAAACCACGTTCCGTCTGGCGGGACAGCGGATCCACCCTCGGCATGCTGGCCACGCTGCTGGCTGTCTGCGGTGTCTGCGGCGTGCTGGTGGCGGCCCTGTTGGTGCCGGCCGGGGCCATGGCGACGGCGGCAGTTGTGGGGACCAACACCATGCTGGACCAGACGCCCAGCGCCTTGAACCTGAGTGCTCCGGCACAATCCACCAAGGTGCTGGCAAACGACGGCTCACTCATTGCCACCTTCTTCGAGCAGGACCGGCAGGAAGTGTCCTTGGCGGACATGTCGCCCTACATCAAGAACGGCGTGGTGGCCATTGAGGACGCCCGCTTCTACCAGCACGGCGGCATTGACCTGACAGGCATCATGCGGGCGCTGGCTGCCACCGTCCAGGGTGGGCGCGAAGGCGCCTCCACCATCACCCAGCAATACGTCAACAACGTGATCATCGAACAATTGGTTGCAGCGGGAAACACCAGCGCCGTCAAGCTGGGCCAGCAGAAGACCGTTGCGGACAAGCTGAACGAGATCAAGCTGGCCATCGGGCTGGAAAAGAAGATGTCCAAGGACCAGATCCTTGCCGGCTACCTGAACATCATTTACTTCGGCAACGGGGCCTACGGCATCCAGGCAGCCTCCAAACTGTACTTCAACGTCAACGCCAAGGACCTCACCCTGCCCCAGGCTGCCGCCCTGGCCGGGGTGGTCAACAGCCCCGCGTATTACGATCCGCTGACCCAACCAGACCATGTGGTCACCCGCCGCAACGCCGTGTTGGACAAGATGCTGGCACAAAAGAAGATCACCCAAAAAGAGCACGACGCCGCCGTGAAGGCACCCTTGAAGCTCAACGTCAACAGGCCCTCACAGGGCTGCGTGGCCGCCGCCACCGCCCCCTACTTCTGTGACTATGTCCAGCAGCTGGTGCTCAACGACCCCGCCTTCGGTGCCACGCCGGACGAACGCAGCAAATTCCTCTACCAGGGCGGGCTGACCATCAAGACCACCCTGGATCCGGCCTTGCAAAAGGTGGCCCAGGAAAAGGTCGACGCCACCATCTCCGCGGCGGACCCGCTGCAGCGCGGCGCCGCCGTGGTCAGTGTGCAGCCGGGCACCGGCAAGGTCCTGACCATGGCGCAAAACACCATTTACAACCCTGCCTCGAAGCCGGGGAACTACATGGGCAACTTTGCGTTGCCGCTCAATGACGCCAAGGGCAATTCCCTGCATGGGGCCGGCGGCTTCCAGATCGGCTCAACATTCAAGCCCATCGTGTACGCCGAATGGCTCAACTCAGGCCATTCCATGATGACCATGGTCAACGGTGCGGTGCGGGACTATCCGGTGGGCTACAACTGGAAGAACACCTGTGGGAAAACCACGGGCAGCTATGACCCAGCCTCCGGGACAAAGCTGCTGCCCAACGACGACCCCAACCACTACTACCCCATGACGGCCCTGGAAGGGCTGTACAACTCCATCAACACCATCACCTTCCAGACGGCTGCCGCCCTGGACTTTTGCAACATCCAAAAGATGGCGACGGCGGCCGGAATCGCCGACGGCGCCACGAACAAGCCCTACGACCTGAGCAACATCTCCAACCTGATCGGCAGCGAGAACGTGGCCCCCATCAACATGGCCACCATGATGGCCACGTTTGCCAGCGGCGGCGTGCGCTGCGACCCGATCGCCCTCACCTCCATCACGGACAAGACCGGCAAGAGCTACCCGGTGCCGGGCGCCAACTGCCAGCAGACCATCTCCAAGGACGTGGCGAACGGTGTGAAGTACACGCTGCAGCAAATGCTGGTCAGGGGCTCCGGATACCTGATCCCACTCAACGACAAGGCCACGGCCTTCGCCAAGACCGGCACCACGGACGGCAATACCAACACCTGGACCATCGGCGCCAACTCCGGCATTTCCACGGCTTCGTGGTTTGGCAGCTACAAGGGCATCGGACCGTTCTGGGTCAACCAGGACATCACCATCAATGGCCATTACTGGGTGGGGGTGGACGGCGCCAACCTGGCCGGCACCCAATGGGCAGGCGTCATGAACGCCGCGGCCGGCATCCCGGCCTACGCCGCCCAGCCCCTGGAGCAGCCACCGGCTACCATGCTGGCCAACACGGCACCCCTGGTGGTGGGCGTCAACGACCCCAAGGGCACCGACGCCCCCGTCCAGCCCGTGGTGCCGCCGGCGAACACCGCGACCCAGGCGCCTGCCCAACAGCAGCCGGCGCCGCCGGCCACCCAAGCGCCGCAGCCCACCTCGCCGGCCACCAAGCCGGGCAAGGGCAAGAAGGGCTAGCCA
>NZ_JAJLOZ010000160.1:0-331 GCF_025548615.1 Arthrobacter sp. A2-55
TATCTACCTACCTAGAAATATATATATACATATAGGCAGATGTTCATATTATGATCTTCAATCTGGAAACATATATAACCTTCTCTCTATATGAATGCGTACTAAAACAGTGGACAGGGTGGGTAGGTGGGCGCAAACACGTCAAATGTGCCTCTGACCTGCGGTTTTACCGTTTTCGGCCTGTGGGGGTGGTGGGTTCGACCCCTGCGGTGGTGGCGTTGTAGGGGTGTTTTGGTGGGAAGTGAGAGAAATGGATTTTTTCGGGTGTGATAACCTGCAAGAAGAGCGAGTTTCCGAGGGATGAATGCAGGGTTATCACAAACCCCGGAAC
>NZ_JAJLOZ010000161.1:0-272 GCF_025548615.1 Arthrobacter sp. A2-55
CAGGGGTTCCCACTGTGCCCACCACTGTCCCACCACCAGGTGGGCTGGGAACTTCGTTGGATTCTAGGGGATTTTGGACCTATATATCTATATCTACCTATCTACCTACCTAGATAAATATATATATACATAGAGAAGTGTCCATATTATGAGCTTCAATCCAGAAACATATATAACCTTCTCTCTATATGAATGCGTACTAAAACAGTGGACAGGGTGGGTAGGTGGGCGCAAACGGTGCGAATGTGCCTCTGACCTGCGGTTTTACTGTT